>NZ_JASATC010000009.1:0-148756 GCF_038440135.1 Pseudomonas sp. OTU5201
TCTTCGCCCCTTGATCTCAGAGCGGAAACCCACGCCACGCCTGGTTTCCTGGCACTTTCGTACCCCACAAATTCCCTGATTGCGCCCTTCAGCGGCAACTCGCCGTGCCGACTAAGTGAATGCCTGCCCGACGTGCCCAAACGCGCCCTTCCGGCGATCGCACAACTGCAACATTCGTCTGGTAGAGAGCCCACATCTCCTTTCCTGTTCCAAGAGGCGCAATACCATGTCTCTGCAACGCTCCTTGCGTGGCCAGAACCTCACCCTGCTCGGCGGCAGCCTGCTGCTGCTCCTGCTGATCGCCCTGTCGTGTATCCACTTCCTCTCCGGCGGCATCCAGTCCTATCGCGGACTGGTGGACGGCACGCTGGAGGCTTCAAGCCTGGTGGATGAGGCCAACCTCGAGTTCAAGGTGCAGGTCCAGGAGTGGAAGAACGTGCTCCTGCGCGGCAAGGAGCAGGAGAGCCTGAACAAGTACTGGAGCCAGTTCGAAGGTCAGGAAGCCAAGGTCCAGGCTCTCCTGGGCAAGCTGCTGGACAAGGCCCAAGGCCTCGAGGACAGCGCCTTGAAGGCCAAGGTGGAGAGCCTGCGCAATGAACACCGCAACCTCGGTATCGCCTACCGCAAGGGCCGGGATGCCTTCATCGCCGCTGGCGCCGACCCGATAGCCGGGGACAACGCGGTCAAGGGGATCGACCGCGCCGCCAGCGAACAGATGAGCGCACTGGTGGCCGAATTGCATGCCCGCGGCACCCAGCAATCCGAAGCCATCAGCGCCAGCGCCGACAGCACCGTGAACCTGGGCATCGTGGTGATGCTGCTGTCGAGCCTGGGCATCGGACTGTTCAGCCTCTGGCTGATCAACCGCAACCTGATCGCCCCCATCAGCTCGCTGATCGAACACATCGCCCAACTCAGCCAGGGCAACTTCGGCCAGCGCGTGGATGCCAGCCGCCAGGATGAACTCGGCCGGCTGGCTGTCGCCGCCAACACCCTGCGCGACTTCCTCGCCGACACGTTCAATCGCCTCAAGCAGAGCACTACGCAACTGGACAACGCCAGCGGAGAGCTCAATGCCATCGCCAGCCTGATGGCCGAGGGCACCCGCGAGCAGTTCTCGCGCACCGACCAGGTCGCCACAGCCATGCACGAGATGTCCGCCACCGCCCAGGAAGTGGCACGCCATGCCGCCGAAGCGGCCGGCGCCGCGGACCAGGCCGACCATTCGGCGCAGCAGGGAGGCTCGGTAATGCAGGCGACCATCCACAGCATCACCGGCATGCGCAGCGAAATCGCCAACACCGCCGACGTCATCCGTCGCCTGGAAAGCGACAGTGGCCGCATCGGCAAGGTGCTGGAAGTGATTCGCGGCATCGCCGAACAGACCAACCTGCTGGCCCTCAATGCCGCCATCGAAGCCGCCCGCGCCGGCGACCAGGGCCGGGGATTCGCGGTGGTTGCGGATGAAGTACGCACCCTGGCCCAGCGCACTGCCGAATCCACTGCAGAGATCCACCAGATCATCGATACGGTTCAGACCGGCGCCCTCAACGCCGTGCGCGCCATCGAGAACGGCCAGAACCGCAGCGAGGAGAGCGTCGCCCAGGTCACCGAAGCCGGGGCGATGCTGCAACGCATCACCGATGCGGTGGAAGCCATCCGTGACATGAACCGGCAGATCGCTACCGCCGCGGAGGAGCAGACCTCGGTGGCCGAGGACATCTCGCGCAACCTCACCGAGATCACCGCCATCGCCACCACAAACCAGGAAAACGTGCAGCGCACCCAAGGTGCCAGCCAGCACCTGCATGGTCTTTCCGGCGACCTCAACCAGCTCACCGCGCGCTTGCGCGCCTGACCGACAGGCGGCACAGGGAGGTGCCGCCCCGGACTTGGCCCACAGATCAGAAACTGCTAGGTTTCCGCTAGAGGAAATGTCGTAAAACTTCGCGATCTCCGTCGATCATCTTTGCCAGAGATCGACTATTCCCCCGAAAGCAATGTTCTGCAATTTCTTGTCTTTGACTTGGTCTAAGTCTGGTACTAAGGTGCTTGCCTCGCCAATTCCCAGGCCACTTTTTCCCTGCCAAGGAACCGGAATATGTTGCTCCGCCGCATGCTCATCATGCTGGGCGTAGTTGCCCTCGTGGTCCTCGCCCTCGCCGCCTACAAAGGCTTCTCGATCTACCAGCAGGTCCAGCAGTTCTCTGCGCCTCAGCCCCCCATCAGCGTCTCGGCCGAGAACGCCGTCGAGCAGCCCTGGCAGAGCCGCCTGCCCGCCATCGGCTCTTTGAAGGCCTTCCAGGGCGTCGATCTCACAGTTGAGGCCAGCGGCACCGTCCAGGACGTACTCTTCCTCTCCGGCGAGAAGGTCAAGCTGGGCCAACCGCTGATCCAGATGGACAGCGACGTGGAGCGCGCCAGCCTGGCTACCGCCGAGGCCGAGTTGTCCCTGGCCCGCGTCGAGTTCGCACGCGGCCGCAGCCTGGTCAGCCGGCAGAACATCTCCAAGAGCGAGTTCGACCGCCTTTCCTCGGAACTCCAGGCCGCCACCGGAAAGGTCGCCCAGCTCAGGGCGCTGCTGGACAAGAAACGCATCATCGCGCCCTTCTCCGGCACCATCGGCATCCGCCAGGTTGATGTGGGCGACTTCCTCTCCTCCGGCACCACCATCGCCACCCTGCAGGACCTCAACACCCTCTTCGTCGACTTCTTCCTACCGGAACAGTCCGCACCATTGCTGAAGGTCGGCCAGAAGGTACGCATCAGCGTTGCCGCCTTCCCGGGCGAGTTCTTCGAAGGCGACATCGCCGCGCTCAACCCCAAGGTAGAGGAAACCACCCGCAACCTGCAGGTGCGCGCCATGTTGCAGAACCCCGACGGCAAGCTGCTGCCGGGCATGTTCGCCAACCTGGAAGTACTGCTGCCCGGCGACCAGGAGCGCGTGGTGGTGTCGGAAAGCGCCATCACCTACACCCTCTATGGCAACTCGGTGTACGTGATCGACGAGAAGAAGAATGCCGAGGGCCAGCCCGAGAAAGGTCAGGATGGCCAGCCTCAGTTGGTGGTGGAACGCCGCTTCGTCGAAACGGGCGAACACCGCGATGGCAAGGTCGTGGTCCTCAAGGGCCTCCAGGCTGGCGAGCAGGTGGTGACCTCCGGCCAGCTCAAGCTGGACAACGGTTCCCACGTCGCCATCGTCCCTGACCAGACTCTGGCCACCAAACCGGAAAATCAAGCCCGCGCCCAGTGACACGCACGCGCGCGAAGGAACGGAACATGGCTTTCACAGATCCTTTCATCCGTCGCCCGGTACTGGCGACCGTGGTCAGCCTGCTGATCGTGCTGCTGGGCTTCCAAGCCTTCAGCAAGCTGGTGATCCGCCAGTACCCGCAAATGGAGAACGCCCTGATCACGGTGACCACCGCCTACCCGGGCGCCAACGCCGAGACCATCCAGGGATACATCACCCAGCCGCTGCAGCAGAGCCTGGCCAGTGCCGAAGGCATCGACTACATGACGTCGTCGAGCCAGCAGAACATGTCGGTCATCCAGATCTACGCCCGCATCGGCGCCAACTCCGACCGCCTCTTCACCGAACTGCTGGCCAAGGCCAACGAGGTGAAGAACCAGCTGCCCCAGGACGCCGAAGACCCGGTGCTGTCCAAGGAAGCGGCTGACTCGACGGCGCTGATGTACATCAGTTTCTACAGCGACCAGCTGTCCAACCCGCAGATCACCGACTACCTCTCGCGGGTGATCCAGCCCAAGCTGGCCACCCTGCCCGGCATGGCCGAGGCGGAAATCCTGGGAAACCAGGTCTTCGCCATGCGCCTGTGGCTGGACCCGGTCCGGATGGCAGCCTACGGCATCACTGCCAACAACGTCAGCGACGCCGTGCGCAAGTACAACTTCCTCTCCGCCGCAGGCGAAGTGAAGGGCCAGTACGTGGTGACCAGCATCAACGCCACCACCGACCTCAAGTCACCGGAAGCCTTCGGCGCCATCCCAGTGAAAACGGTGGGTGACAGCCGCGTGCTGGTACGCGACATCGCACGGGTGGAGATGGGCGCGGAGAACTACGACTCCATCAGCTCGTTCGACGGCATTCCTTCGGTCTACATCGGCATCAAGGGCACTCCCAGCGCCAACCCGCTGGACGTGATCAAGCACGTGCGCGCCATCATGCCGGAGCTCGAGTCCCAGCTGCCGCCGAACCTCAAGGTGTCCATCGCCTACGACGCCACCCGTTTCATCCAGGCCTCCATCGACGAAGTGGTGAAAACTCTGGGCGAAGCGGTACTGATCGTGATCGTGGTCGTCTTCCTGTTCCTCGGTGCGTTCCGCTCGGTGCTGATCCCGGTGATCACCATCCCGCTGTCGATGATCGGCGTGCTCTTCTTCATGCAGTTGATGGGGTACTCCATTAACCTGCTGACCCTACTGGCCATGGTGCTTGCCATCGGCCTGGTGGTGGACGACGCCATCGTGGTGGTGGAGAACATCCACCGGCACATCGAGGAGGGCAAGACGCCGTTCGACGCTGCCATCGAGGGTGCCCGAGAGATCGCTGTGCCGGTGGTGTCCATGACCATCACCCTGGCGGCGGTGTATGCGCCCATTGGTTTCCTAGAAGGCCTGACCGGCGCATTGTTCCGAGAGTTCGCCCTGACCCTGGCGGGCGCAGTGATCATCTCCGGCATCGTCGCCCTGACCCTGTCGCCGATGATGTGCTCCAAGCTCTTGCGCCACGATGAGAATCCGTCAGGCCTGGCGCACAAGCTGGACATGATCTTCGACCGCCTCAAGCGGCGTTATCAGAGCGCCCTGCACGTCACCCTGAACACCCGCCCGGTGGTGGTGGTGTTCGCGGTGATCGTGCTGTGCCTGATCCCGGTCCTGCTGAAGTTCACTAAGAGCGAACTGGCTCCCGACGAAGACCAGGGCATCGTCTTCATCATGGCCAAGGCGCCACAACCGACCAACCTGGACTATCTGAATGCCTACACCGGCAAGTTCGTCGAGATTTTCAAGGCGTTCCCCGAGTACTACTCGTCGTTCCAGATCAACGGCTTCGATGGTGTGCAGTCGGGCATTGGCGGGTTCCTGCTGAAACCCTGGGATGACCGCGAGCGCACCCAGATGGAGCTGCTCCACGAGGTGCAGGCCAAGCTCAACCAGATCCCCGGCCTGCAGATCTTCGGTTTCAACTTGCCGTCGCTGCCAGGCACCGGAGAAGGCCTGCCGTTCCAGTTCGTGATCAACACCCCCAACGACTACGAGTCGCTGCTGCAGGTGACCGAACGCATCAAGGCGCGCGCAATGGAGTCGGGCAAGTTCGCCTTCCTCAACGTCGACCTGGCGTTCGACAAACCGGAAGTGGTGGTGGACATCGACCGCGCCAAGGCCGCGCAAATGGGTGTGTCCATGGAAGACCTGGGCTCGACCCTGGCCATCCTGCTGGGAGAAGGCGAGATCAATCGCTTCACCATCGACGGCCGAAGCTACAAGGTGATCGCCCAGGTGGAACGTGCCTACCGCGACAACCCGGGCTGGCTGAGCAACTACTACGTGAAGAGCGAAAGCGGCGCGATGGTGCCCCTGTCGACCTTGATCAGTGTGCATGACAGCGCCCGGCCGACCCGTCTGAAGCAGTTCCAGCAGCTCAACTCGGCAGTCATCGAAGGTTTCCCGCTGGTGAGCATGGGCGAAGCCATCGACACCGTGACGCAGATCGCCCGCGAAGAAGGGCCGCGCGGTTACGGCTTCGACTATGCCGGGGCCTCGCGCCAATACGTGCAGGAAGGCAGTGCGCTCTACGTCACCTTCGCACTGGCCCTGGCGATCATTTTCCTGGTGCTGGCCGCGCAGTTCGAGAGCTTCCGCGACCCGCTGGTCATCCTGGTGACGGTGCCGCTGTCCATCTGCGGTGCGTTGATCCCGCTGTTCCTCGGCGTATCCAGCATGAACATCTACACCCAGGTGGGCCTGGTGACCCTGATCGGTCTGATCAGCAAGCACGGCATCCTGATCGTGGAGTTCGCCAACCAGTTGCGCCGCGAGAAAGGCCTGACGGCCCGTGAAGCGGTGGAGGAAGCCGCCGCCATCCGCCTGCGCCCGGTACTGATGACGACAGCCGCCATGGTGTTCGGCATGGTGCCGCTGATCCTCGCCACCGGCGCCGGTGCGGTCAGCCGCTTCGACATCGGCCTGGTCATCGCCACCGGTATGTCCATCGGTACGCTGTTCACGCTGTTCGTCCTGCCTTGCGTCTACACACTACTGGCGAAAAAAGAACTGCAGCCGGAAGGCCAGCCGTCGACCAGTCACTGAGCCATGAGGCCATGAACAAAAAACCCCGCTTCGCGGGGTTTTTTATGAATCCTGCCTCACTCCTGACTACGCAGTCCCTGCGACAGACCGACCATGAACAGCAGTAGATTCTCGTCGGGTTGCACCTGCGCTTTCAGGCGCGCGTTAGGCGGCAATGGGCAGTAACCCAACCCGTTGACGCTAACCACTGAGGGTGTAGGTTCATGCCAGGCAGCCACCGCCAGGGAGGCCACCCCCAAGGCGCCGACGAGGAACAAAGCTCGCGTGACTTCTAACTTCATGATCGCAACCCCTTGATAGCGCTGCCAAACGCTGCTTCATTACCCTAGATCAGTATCTGCTCTTCCGCCTCATCCAGTGACGAACGGCGCCTAAACTGCCACATCTGGCGGGAAATCGCTTGTTTGATCGACAGTCGGCACCGGGTCCGGCGGGGCCATTTTTGGCCTGTCACCCTCCCCCGCCTCCCGGATGCAGGCAGCGGAGGTTAGCTGGCAAATGTTGCAGAACGAGGTCGCCGGCGCGCATCCGGAAGCAATGGAAAAACGCACGGCTGGTCGTAATGACGATACCCAGCTTGCCCCCGCCTTGGTCAGAAAATGGTCAAATCCCGGTGAAAAAAGCGTCAAGGTGCAACGTCGGGATGCCGCTTGAGCTCCACCTGGAAGCGGCAACCGGTAGGCTCCACCGCGCTCAGGCTGACCGTCCAGCCCTGGTTGTCGCAGATGCGTTGCACCAGGGACAGCCCCAACCCCAGGCCGTCGCCACGCCGCGCCGCGCCGCGCACGAAGGGACGGAACATGGCCTCGCGGTCCTCTTCCGGAATGCCGACGCCGCTGTCTTCCACCACGAATCCGCCCTCCCCCAGCACCAGGCGAATGCTGCCGCTGTCGGTGTAGTGCAGGGCGTTGCGCAGCAGGTTGCCCAGTACCGAACGCAGGAAGGACGCGTTGTAGCGTTGTTCCTGGGGATCGCCAGGCTGGTACTCGAAACACAGTCCCTTGCTCTCAATGGGGTCGCGCCACTGGTTGGCCAGGTCATCGGCCACGCTGCGCAGGCTCGCCCGGGGCGCCAGGCGAGCTTCGTCGTGCTGGGAACGCGCGAGCATCAGGAAGGTCTGCACCAGGTCGCGCATCTCCTCGGTGGCGCGAGCGATCCGCTGCACCTGGGCGCGGCCGCGCGGGTCGAGATTGGGGTTGTCCGCCAGCAGCTCGCATGAGCTGGCCAGCACCATGAGCGGGGTACGCAGTTCATGGCTGACGTCGCTGGTGAACAGCCGCTCGCGATTGAGCACCTCGTGCAAGCGGCCCAGGGTGTCGTCGAAAGCCTGGGCCAACTGGCCCACCTCGTCGGCGGCGTAGTCCGGCGCCAGGGGCGGCGCCATGCCCAGCAACTGGTCGCGATGGCGCACCTGCCGGGCCAGACGCACCACGGGCTCGATCACCTTGCGCGCCAACACCCAGCCGAGCAGCAGGGCCAGCACCACGCTGAGGCCGAAGCCGACCATCACCACCCGATAGAGCACCTGTTCGCGCGCTTCGAATTCGCTCTGGTCCTGCAACATCACGTAGCGGCGCCCGCCGAGCTCGCGAACCAGCGCGTGGTAGGAGTTCTCGTCTTCGAACACTTCATGGAAGCCCGGCTGCAGTTGGCCCAGGTCCTCGGGAATGAAGTAGGGCGCGGGGCCATCGCTGCTGTAGAAGCGGGTATCGCTGTCCAGGCTTGGCGCCCTGCCCTTGGCGATGTTCTGGGTGAGGACCCGGTTGAGTTCGTTGTTCAGATCGCGGGAGATCAGTTGCTCCTCGATCAGGTGCACGACCTCAATGATGCCCACCGCGAAGGTGCCGCCCACCAGGGTGGTCATCAGCACGAAGGCGATGAGAATCCGCCGTGCCAGGCTCTGCTTAAACTCCATCTGCGGACTCCGCCAGGCGATAGCCCAGCCCGTGCAGGGTGTGCAACAGCGGCTTGCCGAACGGCTTGTCGATTACCTGGCGCAGCTGGTGGATATGGCTGCGCAGGGCGTCGCTGTCGGGACAGTCGTCGCCCCAGAGGGCTTCTTCCAGCGCCTCGCGGCGCACCAGGTGGGGACTCTTCTGCATCAGCACGGCGAGCAGCTTGAGACCGATGGGGTTGAGTTTGAGCGGTTTGCCCGCGCGGCTGACTTCCAGGGTGTCGAGGTCGTAGCACAGGTCGGCCACCTGCAGGCTGCGCTTGCCGCCGCCCTGGGAGCGGCGCAGCACCGCCTCGATGCGGGCGGCCAGTTCGGACAGGGCGAAGGGTTTCAGCAGGTAGTCGTCGGCCCCGGACTTGAAGCCCTGCAGGCGGTCGTCCAGGGCGTCGCGGGCCGTGAGCATGATCACCGGCGTGTCACGTCGCGCCTCCTCGCGCAGGCGGCGGCAAAGGTTGTAGCCGTCCAGCCCCGGCAACATGATGTCCAGCACGATCAGGTCGTAGTGTTCGCTGCTGGCCAGGTGCAGGCCGGACAGGCCGTCACGCGCGCAATCGACGCTGTAGCCCCTGAGCTCGAGGAAATCGGCCATGTTGGCCAGGATGTCGTGGTTGTCTTCGACTAGCAGGATCCGCATCGGCTCAACTCCATTCATCAACCCACTGACGGCCAGTTGCCAGGCAACGCACCTTTGACCGGCAATCCGGCTGGAGTTCCGATCGTTCAGGTGTCGCTGGATCATACCCATCCCGACCTGTCGGTACATTTCTCCGAGCAAGAAAAAGCCCCGCACGGGGCGGGGCTTCTTCGGACCGGATGGCCGGGTGGCTTACATCATGCCGCCCATGCCGCCCATGCCGCCCATGTCAGGCATGGCCGGGCCGGCCTTGTCGTCAGCCACTTCGGCAACCATGGCCTCGGTGGTGACCATCAGGCCGCCGATGGAGGCAGCGGCTTGCAGAGCCGAACGGGTGACCTTGGCCGGATCGAGGATGCCCATCTCGATCATGTCGCCGTACACGCCGGTAGCGGCGTTGAAGCCGTAGTTGCCGGAACCTTGCTTGACCTTGTCGACCACCACGCTCGGCTCGTCGCCGGAGTTGGCGACGATCTGGCGCAGCGGCGCTTCGACAGCGCGACGCAGCAGGGCGATACCGACGTTCTGGTCTTCGTTGTCGCCTTTCAGGCCTTCGATGGCCTGCAGGGCACGTACCAGGGCAACGCCACCGCCAGGAACCACGCCTTCTTCGACGGCAGCACGGGTCGCGTGCAGGGCGTCTTCAACGCGGGCTTTCTTCTCTTTCATCTCGACTTCGGTAGCCGCGCCGACCTTGATCACGGCAACACCGCCGGCCAGCTTGGCCAGACGCTCTTGCAGTTTTTCCTTGTCGTAGTCAGAAGTGGTTTCTTCGACTTGCTTGCGGATCTGGGCAACGCGGGCTTCGATGTCAACCTGAGCGCCAGCGCCGTCGATGATGGTGGTGTTTTCCTTGCTCAGGACAACGCGCTTGGCGTTACCCAGGTGCTCGAGGGCAGCGCTTTCCAGGGACAGGCCGACTTCTTCGGAAATCACGGTGCCGCCGGTCAGGATGGCGATGTCCTGCAGCATGGCCTTGCGGCGGTCGCCGAAGCCCGGAGCCTTGACGGCCGCGACTTTGACGATGCCACGCATGTTGTTCACAACCAGGGTAGCCAGGGCTTCGCCTTCAACGTCTTCAGCGACGATCAGCAGCGGGCGGCCGGCTTTGGCGACTGCTTCCAGGACCGGCAGCATTTCGCGGATGTTGGAGATCTTCTTGTCCACCAGCAGGATCAGCGGGCCGTCGAGTTCGGCGACCATGGTGTCCGGCTTGTTGATGAAGTAGGGGGACAGGTAGCCGCGGTCGAACTGCATGCCTTCTACGACGGACAGTTCGTTTTCCAGGCCCGAGCCTTCTTCAACGGTGATCACGCCTTCCTTGCCCACTTTCTCCATGGCTTCGGCAATGATGTTGCCGATGGACTCATCGGAGTTGGCGGAGATGGTGCCTACCTGGGCGATGGCCTTGGTGTCGGCGCAGGGCTTGGCCAGCTCTTTCAGCTGGGCAACGATGGCGATGGTGGCCTTGTCGATGCCGCGCTTCAGGTCCATCGGGTTCATGCCGGCAGCGACGGCCTTCAGGCCTTCGTTGACGATGGCCTGAGCCAGAACGGTAGCGGTGGTGGTGCCGTCACCGGCAGCGTCGTTGGCCTTGGAGGCCACGTCTTTCACCAGTTGGGCGCCCATGTTTTCGAACTTGTCTTTCAGCTCGATTTCCTTGGCAACGGAAACGCCATCCTTGGTGATGGTCGGAGCGCCGAAGGATTTGTCCAGAACAACGTTACGGCCTTTCGGGCCGAGGGTCGCTTTAACGGCATCGGCCAGTACGTTTACGCCGACCAGCATTTTCTTGCGGGCGGAATCGCCGAATTTGACTTCTTTAGCAGCCATGTTGATTGATCCTCAATTCTTTGATGTTTTATGCGGAGATTTGCGGAACTCAGGCTTCGACGACGGCGAGGATTTCGCTCTCGCCCATCACCAGCAGTTCTTCGCCATCAACCTTGATGGTGTTGCTGCCCGAGTACGGGCCAAACACCACTTGGTCACCGACCTTGACGGCCAGCGGACGCACTTCGCCGTTGTCCAGCAGGCGACCGGTGCCTACAGCGACGACTTCGCCACGGTTCGGCTTCTCGGCAGCCGAGCCCGGCAGCACGATGCCGCCAGCGGTTTTGGTCTCTTCTTCGCTGCGACGAATGACGACGCGGTCATGCAGAGGACGAAGCTTCATTGTCGATCTCTCCCAATAGTGTTGTGACATCGACCGGTGCGAACACCGGTGGGTTGGTAATGTCCGGCGGGGCCGGGTGCAGCGCGACAGGCGCGCCGCTGAATTCAGACCTGCCGATCAGCAGGAACCTTGCGGTGACGGATACATAGGGGCGCCTGGAGGCATTTCAAGGGCGACGCGCAAAAAAAATGCACTTTATTGGTCGCGACGCTCGTACTCGCCTTCGATAACGTTGGGACGCACCTGGCCGCTACGGGCGGCCATGTCATCGGCGAAGGCGCGCTGGTGCATGGCCTGGGCGGCGGCGCGCTGGCGCAGGTTGCGGATGAACAGGCGACGAGTGAAGGGAATCAGGCAGAGCAGGCCGAAGATGTCGCTGATGAAACCCGGCAACAGCAGCAGGCCACCGCCGACGGCAATCAGCAGGCCCTCAAGCATTTCCTGCTCAGGCACTTCGCCGCGGGCCAGACGTTCACGGGCACGCCAGGCAGTGGCAACGCCGGCCACCCGCAGCAGCACGCTACCGAGCACGGCGGTGCCGACCACCAGTAGCAGGGTGGGCAGGACGCCAATCACGCTGCCGACCTGGATCAGTACAGCCAGTTCGATCAGCGGAAAGAGCAGGAACAGAAAGAGAAAAGCGCGCATCACGAGTTTCCTTGGCGGAAGAACAGCTTCCGATAATCCGCTAGATGAAGCCACCGCCCGCCCAATTCAAGCCACCGCCTCTCCGCTGGTCGGCCAGACTTCGGCGCGAGCCAGCTGCACCAAGGCCTGCCGGACCGCACCTGGGTTGTTACAGGATGTTGGGAAGGGCAGCCAGTGAAGCGTCTGACCGATGCGTAGGTGGAATCCTTCAGAGTCGATCCCGACCATCTCCGCAACGGGTTCCGACGGCAAGCAGGCCAGCTCCACGTAGTGAGCGATGGCATTGGCGTGGTCGCTGTTCATGTGCTCCAGCATGCTGATCTCGGCTGCCCCGGCGAAGGCATTGGCCAGCACCAGTTGATCCACCCAGTGGATAGCGCCGAATCCGCCGATGAAGCGGGCGCGCACCGGCTCGAGGCGCCAGAAATCGAAATCGTGGGTGCGGTGATAGTCCGCGGCCTGCGGGAAGTAGCGGTAGTAGCGAGTCGCCGCGGCTTCCACCTCGGCCTGCTCGCTGATCTGCCGTGCTTCGGCCAGCAGGGTCAGGCGCCCGGCGGCCTGGACGTCGGCGGCGCCGCGTTCGCCCACCAGCAGCGAGCACTTGGCGTCCTTCTGCAGGTTATGGGTGTGCTGGGCGATACGGCTGATGAGGATCAGCGGTCGGCCTGCGGCGTCCAGGCAGTAAGGCACCACTGATCCGAAAGGGAAGCCAGGCATGGCCTTGGAATGGGTGGACAGCACCCCTTGGTATTCCTTGAGCAGCATTTCTCGTGCATGCTTTGCAGCTTTCACGCTCACCTTATGACTCCTCGCAGAGAATCCGTCGAAAACGGACGAGCGCCCAGAATAGCGGTTTACCGGCGCCAGCGGGGGCAAAGCGACTGTTATTCGAGGGGATTTTCATGCAACTCAAAGACAAGGTCATCATCATTACCGGTGGTTGCCAGGGCCTCGGCCGCGCCATGGGTGAGTACCTGGCGGCGAAGGGCGCAAAACTGGCCCTGGTGGACCTGAACCAGGAAAAACTGGATGACGCCGTTGCGGCCTGCAAGGCCGCCGGCGGTGATGCCCGTGCCTACCTCTGCAACGTGGCCAACGAAGAGCAAGTGACCCACATGGTCGCCCAGGTCGCCGAGGACTTCGGCGCCATCAACGGCCTGGTGAACAACGCCGGCATCCTGCGCGACGGCCTGACCATCAAGGTCAAGGACGGCGAAATGACCAAGATGAGCCTGGCCCAGTGGCAGTCAGTCATCGACGTAAACCTGACCGGTGTCTTCCTCTGCACCCGCGAAGTCGCCGCCAAGATGATTGAGTTGAAGAACGAAGGCGCAATCATCAACATCTCGTCCATTTCCCGCGCCGGCAACATGGGCCAGGCCAACTACTCCGCGGCCAAGGCCGGTGTCGCCGCCGACACCGTGGTCTGGGCGAAGGAGCTGGCCCGCTACGGCATCCGCGTAGCTGGCGTGGCACCGGGCTTCATCGAGACCGACATGGTCGCCAGCATGAAGCCGGAAGCCCTGGAGAAGATGACCTCCGGCATTCCGCTCCGCCGCCTGGGCAAGCCGATGGAAATCGCCCATTCGGTAGCCTATATCCTGGAAAACGACTACTACACCGGTCGCGTCCTGGAACTGGACGGCGGTCTGCGCCTGTAAGACCCCGCTCAAACAGAAAGCCCCGCGATGCGGGGCTTTTTGTTTGCTTCGGCGGTTTGTCAGCCCGCGCGCCGCAGAAGCCAGAAGCCTGCCAGCGCGCAGATACCCGCCGGCACCAGCACAGCGACCAGCGGCGAGAAGCCAAACACCAGGCTCGACGGCCCGAGCAGGTCCTGGCTGATTCGAACCACGAAGCCAATCACCACGCCGGTAAACACTCGCTGGCCGAGAGTGACGGAGCGCAACGGGCCGAAAATGAAGGAAATCGCCATCAATACCAGTGCAGCGGTGACCAGGGGTTGCAGCACCTTGGTCCAGAACGCCAACCAGTAGCGTCCGTTGTTAAGCCCCTGCTCCGCCAGATAGTGGGTATAGCGCCACAGGCCGGAGATCGACAGTGCTTCAGGCTCCATCACCACGGTGCCGAGCAGCTCCGGCTTGAGCTCCACATCCCAGCGTTCAGTGACGTTGTTGACCACCTCCGTGCGATCGCCACGAAAATGGGTAGTGGACACATCTTCCAACTGCCAGTGGTCGCCCTGGAACAGTGCGCGCTTGGCAAAGCTGGCGGACTGCATGTGGCGCTCACCATCAAAGCGGTAGCGGGTCACGCCATAGAGCACTCCATTGGGCTGCACGGCGTTGATGTGGACGAATTCTTCGCCCTGACGGTGCCAGAGGCCGCGCTTGGAGCTCTGCGCGTCACCACCGCCCTGCGCCAGGGACCGATTGGCCTGGGCCAGGTTTTCGCTCCAGGGGGCTGCGTACTCGCCAATCAATACGCCCACCACCATCAGCACCAGCATGGGCTTCATCACCGCCCAGACAATTCGGCCGATTGAGACACCCGCGGCACGCATCACCGTCAGCTCGCTGCTGCTGGCCAGGGAACCCAGTCCTATCAGGCTGCCGATCAGCGCTGCCATCGGCAACATCTCGTAGATCCGGCGCGGCAGGGTGAGGAAGACGTACCAGGCGGCAGCGAACACATCGTAGTCCCCGCCAATGTCACCCAGCTCATCGATGAAGGCGAACAAGGCCGCAAGGCTGACGATGACCCCCAGCACCGCGAGGATGCCGAAGAACACACTGGTGCCGATGTAACGATCCAACCTAACCATGGGCCACCTCTCGGGCATCACGACGAGCCGCCCACTTCAGTCGCAGTGGCTCCCAGTACAACAACAGCAGGCCGACCGCGATGAACAATCCATGCACCCACCAAAGACCGATGGCCATGGGAATGCGCCCCTTGTCCAACTGGCCGCGCGCAGCAATCAGCAGGGACAGGTACGCCATATACAGCAGGATCGCCGGAAGCAACTTGAGGAAGCGCCCCTGGCGCGGATTGACCTTGGACAAGGGAACCGCCAACAGCGTGACCACGAATACCAGCAGCGGAATCGATAGACGCCACTGCAGCTCCGCCTGGAAGCGAGGATCATTGCTACCGATCAGCTCGGACGTAGGCACCGCTTCACGCTCGCCAATCTCGGAGCTGATTTCCGGTTTGGGCAGCAACACACCGTAGGTTTCGTACTGGATGATCCGGTAATCCGCCTTGCCCGGGTTGCCGTCATAGCGGTAGCCGTTCTTGAGGATCAGGTAACGACTGCCATCAGGTTGGATCTCCTGGTGGCCCTTCTCCGCCACCAGCACGCCGATACCGCGGTCCTTGCCGTCTTGGCGCGATATCCGCTTCTCGGAGATGAACACACCACCCAACTCGCCGCGATCGGAGGACAGGGTTTCGGTATAGGTCACCCGTCCCCCACCCTTGAGCGCCTGGAAACGCCCGGGGACCAGGGTATCGAGTTCGGTCAGGGCATCCTGCTCATTGAGAATTCGCGCCACCTGGCCGACGCCCTGAGGCGCCAGACCCAGGCTCAGCCAAGCCACGATCAGGGCCACCAGCAGTGCCGGCGCCAGGCTGTAGACCATCAACCGCTGTTGGCTCATGCCGGTGGCGCTGAGCACAGTCATTTCACTTTCGAGGTAGAGCCGGCCATAGGCCAGCAGGAAGCCAAGGAACAATCCCAGGGGCAGGATCAGTTGAAGAAAGCCGGGAATCCGGAAACCCATGATCAGGAACAGTACGCCGGGGTCCAGGGCCCCTTGCGCGGCCTGTGCCAGGTACTTGATGAAGCGGCCGCTCATGATGATCACCAGCAGCACGGCACTGACCGCACTCAGGGTGACCAGCACCTCGCGGGAGAGATAACGGAAGACAATCAAACCAGACACTCCAGGGTTGTCAGGCTCAGGCGGCTACGCTCAAACTAGCCGCTTTATGGCCAGCCCGCCGCAAAGACGGGCCACTGAAAAAATAGCCGGCATTATCCGTTAATACCGGCTCTTTGTCTTGGGGACACATGTCATGGAATTCCTCGTCAAAAGCGCCCGTCTGGAAACTCTGAAAACCGCCACGCTGGTCGTCGCAGTCGGCGAAGGGCGCAAGCTGGGCGACGCAGCCAAAGCCATCGACGCAGCTGCCGACGGCGCCATCACCGCCCTCCTCAAACGTGGCGACCTGGCCGGCAAGGTCGGCCAGACCCTGCTCCTGCACAGCCTCCCCAACCTCAAGGCCGAGCGCGTGCTGCTGGTCGGCTGCGGCAAGGAGCGCGAGCTCTCTGACCGCCAGTTCCGCAAAATGATCGCTGCAGCGAACGGCGTGCTGAAGAGCCTGGGCGGCAGCGAGGCCACCCTGGCCCTGGGTGAGCTGGCCGTGAAAGGTCGCGACGCCTATGGCAAGGCCCGCCTGATGGTGGAAACCCTCGCCGATGGCGGCTACGTCTTCGACCGTTTCAAGAGCCAGAAAGCAGACCCCAAGGCCCTGAAAAAAATCATCCTGCTGGTGGAAAAGGCCGAACAGGCTGAGGTCGAGCGCGGCAGCCTGCACGCCCAGGCAATCGCCAACGGCATGGCCTTCACCCGTGATCTTGGCAACCTGCCGCCGAACCTGTGCCATCCCAGCTTCATCGCCGAGGAAGCCAAAGCCCTGGTCAAGGCCCACAAGAACCTCAAGGTCGAAGTGCTCGACGAGAAAAAGCTCAAGGCGCTCGGCGCCGGTGCCTTCCTCGCCGTGGCCCAGGGCAGCGAGCAACCGCCGCGAATGATCGTGCTCAACTACCAGGGCGGCAAGAAGGAAGACAAACCCTTCGCCCTGGTGGGCAAGGGCATCACTTTCGACACCGGCGGCATCAGCATCAAGCCGGCTGCCGGCATGGACGAGATGAAGTACGACATGTGCGGCGCGGCCAGTGTGCTCGGCACCTTCCGCGCCGTGCTGGAACTGCAACTGCCGATCAACCTGGTGGGCCTTCTGGCCTGCGCCGAGAACATGCCCAGCGGCGGCGCCACTCGTCCGGGCGACATCGTCACCACCATGAGCGGCCAGACCGTCGAGATCCTCAACACTGATGCCGAAGGCCGCCTGGTGCTGTGTGACACGCTGACCTACGCCGAGCGTTTCAATCCGCAAGCGGTGATCGATATCGCCACCCTCACCGGCGCCTGCATCGTCGCCCTGGGCAGCAACACCTCGGGCCTGATGGGTAACAACGACGGGCTGATCAAGCAGATCCTCAAGGCCGGCGAATACGCCGACGACCGTGCCTGGCAATTGCCGCTTTTCGACGAGTACCAGGAGCAGTTGGACAGCCCCTTCGCCGACATCGCCAACATCGGCGGCCCGAAGGCCGGCACCATCACCGCAGGCTGCTTCCTGTCGCGCTTTGCCAAGAAGTACCACTGGGCGCACCTGGATATCGCGGGCACCGCCTGGGTCAGCGGCGGTAAGGATAAGGGTGCCACTGGCCGTCCGGTGCCCCTGCTCACCCAGTACCTGCTGGATCGCATCAAGTGAGAGTAGAGTTCTACGTGCTCTCTTCAGCCAATCCGGCAGACCGCCTGCGTGCGGCCTGCCAGTTGGCCGCCAAGGGCTGGCGCCACGGGTTGCCGGTCCTGCTACGCTGCACCGACGCCGCCCAGCGTGATGAACTGGACGCGCTGCTCTGGCGCTTTCGCGCCGAAAGCTTCATTCCCCATAGCCTCATCGACGACGATGCCAACGCTCCGGTAGTCCTGGCCCTGGACGAGGAACCTTCCGTCCAGCAAGGCCTGCTGATCAACCTCTCCGCGACCATTTCCCCCCACGTCGAACGTTTCAGTCGGGTCATCGAGATCGTCAATCAGGAGCCCGACCTGCTTGCCGCCTGCCGGGAGAATTTCCGCACCTACCGGCAGCGGGGCTATGATCCGAAACGAGTCGAACTCTAGCCGTATTCCCATGGACACCCCCAAGCTCCCCCCCAAGCCGGCACACCTGCTGGACGACCTCGAATCCATCCGTGCCCTGCTCGGCGACGAGCCCAACGGCGCTGAACCGCCCTTGCTCACGGACACACTGGACGCTGACGGCATTCCGCTGCTCTCAGAAATAGTCGAGCCCGCCCCGGCCCCCGTGGCGCCATTGGCTCCACTGCAGCCCCTGGTCCAGGAGCCCACCGTCGCACCGCTTCCCGCAGCCACGGCGGTCCCAGCAGCGGAGCCCGCACCTACGCTGCCCATGGCCGAAGCCATCCGCCAGCGCATGACGCCGGCGGGCAACCCGGAACTGGCACGCCTGGACAGCGAACTGCGCGCCGCCGCACAACTGATCCTGCAGGACGTGATCGACGATTTCGTGCCGCAGATCGAGGCCGAGCTCAAACGCCGCCTCGAAGCCCGCCTGACTCGCCTGCTGCCCCCGCGCCGGCAGTGATCCACCGCGCCCGGTAACGACCGGGCGCCGCCTGCGACGCGCGCCAATTCTTTCGACGGCCCGTTGCCGCTATACTCTCCGGTTTTCCCGTTCAGTTGCCTCTAGGGTCCCTGCCGAACCATGGACAAGACCTACCAGCCCCACGCCATCGAAACTTCCTGGTACCAGACCTGGGAGAAGAACAACTACTTCGCCCCGCAAGGTTCCGGCGACCCGTACACCATCATGATCCCGCCGCCGAACGTGACCGGCAGCCTGCACATGGGTCATGGCTTCAACAACGCCATCATGGACGCCCTGATCCGCTTCCGCCGCATGCAGGGTCGCAACACCCTGTGGCAGCCCGGCACCGACCATGCCGGCATCGCCACCCAGATGGTGGTTGAGCGCCAGCTCGCTGCCCAGGGCGTCAGCCGCCATGACCTCGGTCGCGAGAAGTTCCTCGACAAGGTCTGGGAATGGAAGGAACAGTCCGGCGGCACCATCACCCGCCAGATCCGTCGTCTCGGCTCATCCGTGGACTGGACGCGCGAGCGTTTCACCATGGACGACGGCCTGTCCGAGGCGGTCAAGGAAGCCTTCGTGCGCCTGCATGAAGATGGCCTGATCTACCGCGGCAAGCGCCTGGTCAACTGGGACACCAAGTTCCACACCGCCATCTCCGACCTCGAAGTGGAAAACCATGACGAGAAGGGCAGCCTCTGGAACCTGCGCTACCCGCTGGCCGACGGTCACAAGACTGCCGACGGCAAGGGTTACCTGATCGTCGCCACCACCCGTCCGGAAACCATGTTGGGCGACAGCGCCGTTGCCGTGCACCCGGAAGACGAGCGCTACAAGAACCTGATCGGTACCTTCGTCGAGCTGCCCCTGGTGGGCCGCCGCATCCCGATCATCGCCGACGAGTACTGCGATCCCGAGTTCGGCACCGGTTGCGTGAAGATCACCCCGGCCCACGACTTCAACGACTATGAAGTCGGCAAGCGCCACAACCTGCCGCTGATCAACATCTTCGACAAGGACGCCGCGGTACTCGCCACCGCCCAGGTGTTCAACCTTGACGGCAGCGTCAACGACCATCTCGACGGCAGCCTGCCCGCGCAATACGCCGGCCTGGACCGCTTCGACGCACGCAAGCGCATCGTCGAGGCCTTCGAGCAACTCGGCTTGCTGGAAAAGATCGAAGACCACGCGCTGAAAGTGCCCAAGGGCGACCGCTCCGGCACCGTCATCGAACCCTGGCTGACCGACCAGTGGTACGTCTCCACCAAACCGCTGGCGGAACCTGCCATCGCTGCCGTGGAAGATGGCCGCATCCAATTCGTGCCCAAACAGTACGAAAACATGTACTTCTCCTGGATGCGTGACATCCAGGACTGGTGCATCAGCCGCCAGCTCTGGTGGGGCCACCGCATCCCCGCCTGGTACGACGAAGCCGGCAACGTCTACGTCGGCCGCGACGAGACCGAGGTTCGCGCCAAGCACAACCTGGGCGACATCGCCCTGCGTCAGGACGAAGACGTCCTGGACACCTGGTTCAGCTCCGGCCTGTGGACCTTCTCCACCTTGGGCTGGCCGGAACAGACCGAGTTCCTCAAGACCTTCCACCCCACCAATGTGCTGGTCACCGGCTTCGACATCATCTTCTTCTGGGTCGCCCGGATGATCATGCTGACCATGCACCTGGTGAAGAACGAGGACGGCACCCCGCAGGTTCCGTTCAAGACCGTGTACGTGCATGGCCTGGTACGCGACTCCCAGGGCCACAAGATGTCCAAGTCAAAGGGCAATGTCCTGGACCCGCTGGACATCGTCGACGGCATCGATCTCGACACCCTGTTGGAAAAACGTACCAGCGGCATGATGCAGCCCAAGCTGGCCGAGAAGATCGCCAAGCAGACCAAGGCCGAGTTCCCCGAAGGGATCAACAGCTACGGCACCGATGCCCTGCGCTTCACCTTCCTCTCGCTGGCCTCCACCGGCCGTGACGTCAAGTTCGACATGGGCCGCGTCGAGGGCTACCGCAACTTCTGCAACAAGTTGTGGAACGCCGCCAACTTCGTCATCGAGAACACCGATGGCCAGGACACCGGCGTGAATGGCGAGCCCGTCGAGCTGTCCTCGGTCGACCGCTGGATCATCTCCGCCCTGCAACGTACCGAAGCCGAAGTGACCCGACACCTCGATGCCTTCCGCTTCGACCTGGCCGCCCAGACCCTCTACGAGTTCATCTGGGACCAGTACTGCGCCTGGTACCTGGAGCTGGTCAAGCCGGTGCTGTGGGACGAGAACGCCCCCATCGAGCGCCAGCGCGGCACCCGCCGCACCCTGATCCGCGTGCTGGAAGTGGCCCTGCGCCTGGCGCATCCGTTCATGCCCTTCATCACCGAAGAAATCTGGCAGCGCATCAAGGGCCAAGCAGGAAAGAGCGGCGACACCCTGATGCTGCAACCCTGGCCGGTGGCCGCGGAAGAGCGCATCGACGCTGCCGCCGAAGGCGACATCGAGTGGGTCAAGGCGCTGATGCTCGGTGTTCGACAGATCCGCGGCGAAATGAACATCTCCATGGCCAAGCGCATCGACCTGCTGCTGGCCAACGCCAACGATGAAGACCGTCGTCGCCTGACCGAAAACGAGCCACTGCTGAAGAAGCTGGCCAAGCTGGAAACCATCCGCGTACTGGCCGCCGGCGAAGAAGCACCGATGTCCGCGACCGCCCTGGTGGGTGACATGCAGGTGCTGGTGCCCATGGCCGGCCTGATCGACAAGGACGCGGAACTCGCCCGCCTGGACAAGGAAATCCAGCGCCTGGACGGCGAAGTGAAGCGTGTCGGCGGCAAGCTGGGCAACGAAGGCTTCGTCGCCAAGGCCCCGCCCGAGGTGATCGAGAAGGAGCGCGCCAAGCTGGCCGAGGCCGAACAGGCCCTGGCCAACCTGACCGAACAACGCGGCCGAATCGCCAGCCTGTAATCCCAACGAGGCCCGCTATTGCGGGCCTCGTTCATTGCACCGTTCGCCACGCAGGGAATGCCCATGGAAATCAGCAAGACCCGAACCAGCTTCTACCGCCGCCTTTATGTTGCCTGGCTGATCGACAGCGGCACCGCCACCAGCATCCCGGCCCTCATGGACGCCACCGGCATGCCGCGCCGCACCGCCCAGGACACCCTGCTGGCCTTGGCGGAACTGGATATCGATTGCCATTTCGAACAGACCGAAGGCGAGCGCAACAACGCCGGACACTACGTGATCCGCAACTGGGGCCCAATCGACAAGCGCTGGATCGCCGCTAACCTGCAACAGATCAAGGCCGTCCTGGGTTACCCCTGACAAACTGCCGCTCCCCGCCAAGGAACCTCCGGGAGTACCGATTGAACGTCGATCTGCTGATGGTGCTGGGCCTGCTCATGGCCGCCATCACCCTGTTCGTTCTCAACAAGCCACGCATGGACGTGGTCGCATTGCTGGTCATAGTCGCACTTCCACTGACCGGCATCCTCGATATCCAGCACACCCTGGCCGGGTTCAGCGACCCCAGCGTGGTGCTCATCGCCGCCCTCTTCGTCATCGGTGACGGCCTGGTCCGCACCGGCATCGCCTACCGCCTGGGCGACTGGCTGGTGGCCCGGGCCGGCAGCAGCGAGACGCGTCTGCTGGTGCTGCTGATGCTGGCCGCTGCGGGCCTGGGCTCCGTCATGAGCTCCACAGGTGTGGTGGCCATCTTCATTCCGGTCGCCCTGGGCGTCGCCGCGCGGCTGAAGATCGCCCCGGCACGGCTGATGATGCCGCTGGCCTTCGCCGGACTGATCAGCGGCATGCTCACCCTGGTGGCCACCGCCCCCAACCTGGTGGTGCACAGCGAACTGCGTCGAACCGGCCTGGACGGATTCGGCTTCTTCAGCCTCACACCGGTAGGCCTTGCCGTACTGGCCGTGGGCATCGTCTACATGCTGTTGACTCGTCATTGGTTGACGCCCAGAGGCAACGACGATGCCGCCGCTGCGCCCCGTCTCACCCTCGCAGACCTGGCCACGGCTTACGAGCTCAACGAACGGGAACGTCGCCTGAAGGTTCGCGCCGACTCGCCACTGGCGCGCCAAGCCCTCAACGAACTGGAGCTGCGCAAGCAGTACGGCATCAATGTGATCGCCGTCGAACGCCAGCGCCGCTTCCGTACCCTGCTGCTGATGGCCACCGGCAATACCCTGCTGGAGCCCGGCGACGTGCTGCTGGTGGACCTCGCCAGTCCGGCCATCGGCCTGCTCGGTGCCTATCAGGAACTGGGCCTGGAACCCCTGCCGCTGCAAGCTTCCTACTACAGCCTGCATGCCCACCAGCTAGGACTGGCCGAAGTGGCCCTGCCGCCGGAGTCGAAACTGCCGGGCAAGACCATCCAGGAACTGGGCTTTCGATCGCGCCACCAGCTCAACGTGGTGGGCCTGCGCCGCCACGGCCAAGCGCTGGAAGGCGTGCTGGTGGACGAGAAGCTCAAGGCCTCCGACACCCTGCTGGTGGCCGGCGAGTGGAAGTGCATTCATCAGTTGCAGGGCCAGAGCCGCGACTTTCTGGTGCTGAGCCTGCCCGCCGAGGTGAACGAAGTAGCCCCCACCGCGCGCAAGGCCCCCTACGCCCTGCTCAGCCTGGCGGTGATGATCTTCCTGATGGTCAGTGGCCTGGTGCCCAACGTGATGGCCGCGCTGATCGGCTGCCTGTTGATGGGCGCCTTCCGCTGTATCGACCTGGACAGCGCCTACCGCGCCATCCACTGGCCGACCCTGATCCTCATCGTCGGCATGTTGCCCTTCGCCCAGGCCCTGCAGCAGACCGGCGGTATCGACCTGGCAGTGACAGGGCTGGTCGCGCTGCTGGGCAATGCCGGCCCCTACGCCATGCTCGCCAGCCTGTTCATCGTCACCGCACTGATTGGCCTGTTCATCTCCAACACCGCCACGGCCGTGCTCATGGCCCCGGTGGCCATCGCCACAGCCCAGCAACTGGGGATGTCACCCTACCCCTTCGCGATGATCGTCGCCCTGGCGGCATCGGCTGCCTTCATGACGCCCATCTCCTCGCCCGTGAATACCCTCGTACTGGGCCCCGGCCAATACCGATTCGGTGACTTCGTGAGGGTAGGTGTGCCCTTCACCGTGCTGGTGATGATTGTCAGCGTCTTCCTGGTGCCACTGGTGTTCCCGCTTTGAGCCTGGATGAGGGGCACAACCGCGGAGCCCACGCAGCTCCTGCTGCTCGACGCTCCTGACGCAAAGCCCGTGCCTGTGGGAAAATGCCGCGTTTCCCCTGCCGACACCGCCACCATGCCCCAGCCTCCAAAGCGCCCTCGCACCGCCCCAGCCAAGCCACCCGCCAGCAAGGGGCAGTTGCATCCTCGCAATCGCCACCAGGGCCGCTATGACTTTCCCCAACTGATCCAGACCAGCCCGGAACTGGCGCGTTTCGTCATCACCAACCCCTACGGCAAGGAAAGCATCGACTTTGCCGACCCGGAGGCGGTCAAGGTATTCAACCGTGCCCTGCTGCGGCAGTTCTACGGCATTCGTCACTGGGACATTCCCGCTGGCTACCTCTGCCCGCCCATCCCCGGCCGCGCCGACTACCTGCACGGCCTCGCCGACCTGCTGGCCGCTGGCAATGGCGGGCAGATCCCGCGCGGCAAAAGCGTCCAGGCGCTGGACATCGGTATCGGCGCCAACTGCATCTACCCGCTGATCGGCCACAGCGAGTATGGCTGGCACTTCACCGGCACCGACATCGACCGCACTGCGCTGGGCTCGGCCCAGGCCATCATCCAATCCAACCAGCTCGGCGACGCCATCGACCTGCGCCACCAGGCCGAACCGCGCAACATTTTCAAGGGTCTGATCGCGCCGGGCGAGCGCTTCGACCTGGCCCTGTGCAACCCGCCCTTCCACAGCTCCCTGGAAGAAGCCACCCGCGGCAGTCAACGCAAGTGGAAGAACCTCGGCAAGCTCGACCCCAAGCGCAAGCTGCCGGTGCTGAACTTCGGCGGTCAGGGCGCGGAACTCTGGTGCGACGGTGGCGAAGTTGGCTTCCTGCAGCGGATGGTGGACGAGAGCCTGCAGTTCAAGGAGCAGGTGCTCTGGTTCAGCAGCCTGGTTTCCAAGGGCGGCAACCTGCCCGGAATGGAAGCCCGCCTGCGCCGCAGCGACGCCGTGGAGGTGCAGGTGGTGGAAATGGCCCAGGGCCAGAAGCAGAGCCGCTTCGTCGCCTGGACCTTCCTCGACGCCACGCAGCGCGAGGCCTGGCGCAAGGCGCGCTGGTAACCCCGATGCAATCCGGGAGTTTTCTCGGATTTCATTCGGAACTCCGTAGGATGGGCGGAGCGTAGCGATACCCATGCGGACAGGGCTGATGGGTATCGCACGCTCGACCCAATTACGAACGGCCGGGCCTCCCCGACACCCAACGATGGGCTTCAGCCGTAGGGTGGACCACGCTTCACCGGTCCACCATTCGAGGGCCGGCATCGCGCCGCTGATGGATGGAAAAGCGCCATCCACACTTGAGAACTACGGCGTCGACATGGAATCTCACACGGCAGCCGCCCGTCCTAAGGCTGCGCCGCGAAACGCGCATCCAGCCGGCTGTAGCCCATGCCGACCCCCTTGTGCACCTTCAGCTGCACCGGGATGCGCTCCTTCAGCGCTTCCACGTGGCTGATCACGCCGATCATCTTGCCGCTGGCATTCAGTGCATCCAGGGCGTCGAGGGCAATCTCCAGGGTCTCACCGTCCAGAGTGCCGAAGCCTTCGTCGAGGAACAGCGAATCGATGCTGGTCTTGTGGCTGACAAGGTCAGACAGTGCCAACGCCAGCGCCAGGCTGACCAGGAAGCTCTCGCCACCGGACAGGGTCTTGCAGTCGCGGAC
Source organism: Pseudomonas sp. OTU5201 (assembly GCF_038440135.1). Lineage (NCBI taxonomy): Bacteria > Pseudomonadati > Pseudomonadota > Gammaproteobacteria > Pseudomonadales > Pseudomonadaceae > Pseudomonas > Pseudomonas sp. OTU5201. The sequence goes on from NZ_JASATC010000009.1 coordinate 25,076, forward strand.
GACGTCGGCCTGCCAGGTATCCACCACCTCAAGTTCCAGCTCGCCACCCTGACGACGCGCCAACTGGTAGCGGCCATGGAGACGCTGCAGCTGCAAGTTGGCCAGATGCACCAAGTGATCCAGAGTCAAGCCCTGGGCGAACTTGCGGTACTTGGCACCGTCGGCTGACCCCACCATGCTGTTGAAACGCTGCCAGAGATCGTACTCGGCTTCCTGATGGGCGATGTCGGCGAACAGCGCCTGCTGGTTCTGACGGCGCTGCTCGTCACCGCTGAGCTGGGCACGGATTTCGCCTTGGCGCTGGCTCGACTCGCGCATGCGTTCGCCCAGCGCCTGCCATTCCCCTTCCAGCCGCTCCCGGTCCAGTTCGCTCTGGGGTGCTGCCTGGAGGCGTTCGGCCTGGATGCGTGCATCTGCCAGCAAGACTTCGGCATCCCCCAACTCACGACTCAGGCGCTGCTGCAGCTCCTGCAGGGCGCTGCGCTCCGCCTCATCCAGCACGGCGGCGAGGAAGGCCGCCTCGTCCGAGAAGGGGCTGGCGCCCAGCCCTTGGCGCCAGGCATCCAGCTGCAGATGCAGCTGTTGACGGGCCTCGTGAACCCGCTGGTCCTGACTTCGCTCCGTGCCCTTGAGCTGATTGAGCCGTTGCTGGGCTGCGTCGAGTTCCGCCTGTACGTCCGCCAATGCGTTCTGGGGATCGTCCACCGGAGACAGAGGCGCTTGCCCGCTGTGCCCGGATGCCTGCCAGCGCCCCAGCCACAGGCGGGCCTGTTCGCGGGCAATCTCCAGTGCGTGTTGCTGATCGCGTAGTTGGCCCTCCAGTCGCTGGCTGGCGGCCTGATCCTCCTGCCACTGTTGCCATTCGGCTTCGCGCTCTGCCAGCCAGGCCTCCCCCGCCGCCGGCAGGCTGTAGCCCAACGGCGCCAGACCGGCGGCCAACTGCTCGCGGGCCTCCTGCTGCTGGCTATTCAGTTGATCCAGCCGAAGGGCGATGGCCTGCTCCTGCTGGCGCAAGCCGGCCTGGTCTTTCTCCAGCAAAGCGAGCTGGCTGGTGCAATCTTGCAGGGTCGTATCGCGTTGCTGGCGCAGGTCGCGGGCGCGAGCGAGGGCAGCCTTGAACTGATCCAGCTGCGCCAGGCGCTCCTGCAGCGCCTTTAGCCCCTCGGCATGGCGTTGCAGTTCCGCCTGCAAGGCTGTCAGATCGGGCAGTTGCAGCGACAGGGACTGGCACAGCTCACGCCAGCGCTCGACGAACTCGCGCTGGTCCGCTTCACCCCCCTGCAGGGATTCATTGAGCTGAGCGATCTGCGCCTCCAGGGCGGCCAGGCGATTGCTCAGGCTTTCCCCCTGCTGACGCACCTCATCCTGGGCCACCTTGCAGTCCTGCAACCCCTGTTGGGTGGCGGAAAGACTGAGTTCCTGGTATTCGGCTATGGCCGGATGGTCATGGGAACCGCACAAGGGGCAGGCTTCGCCCGGCTGCAGGGCTGCACGATAGGCCTCCAGTTGTTGAATACGCTGCTCCTGTTCGAGGAGCTTTTCCTTGTCGGTGATCTGCTGCTTGAGTTCGGCGAAGCGGCGGCGCAGGCCGTCGCGCTGCTCGCTGAGGGCTTTCTGCTCCTCCTGCAGTGGCTGCAGCTGCTCGCGGGCACGGGACTGCCGCTCAGACAGCTGCCTGCGCTGCAGGGACAACTGCTCCAGACGTTCCAGCTGGCGCCCACGCTCCAGCAATTGCTGCCACTGCGCACGCAGCGCCGCGTCGTCCTGCCCGCCTAGAAGCACATCGAGCTGCACCTGCGCCTCAACCTCTCCCTGCTGGGCCTGGCCTTGTTTGAATCGGGCACTCTCCAGGGCCGTGCGAGCCTGCTCGAAGCGAGCCTCCAGCGCTCCGGCCTGATGCTTCAGTTCGGTCTGGACGCGACGCAACTCGGTCCATTCTTCCTGGCGTCGGCTCAGCGCGCCGAGTTCAACCCGCCAGGCGCCCAGGTGCTCGCCCAGGCGCGCTCGCTGGGGCTGCTCGGACAGTCGTTTCTCCAGGGCCTCACGCTCAGCCTGGAGCCCCTCAAGCGCACCCTGGCGCTCCTGCACCCATTGCTCGCCGAATTGGGCGCCCTGCCAGAGCTGGTCGAGGATACGTTCGGCCAGCGTCTGCAGTTCATGGCGAGTCACTCGCAACTCGCTTTCGCCCTGATTGAATTGCTGCTGGGCCCGCTGCCAGTCGCGGTGCAGCGGCAACAGCCGGTTGGCCGGTTCACTGGCGGCCAGCCGTGCCAGTTGTGGCTGAGCCTGTTCCAATGCAGCCCGGGCGACACAGCCCTGTTGCTCGGCAAGCTGTTTGCGGGTCAGTGCTTTGTCCAGTTCATCGTGCCACTGTCGCTGACGCTGCAGATCCACCTGGCGGGCCTGCAAATGCTGCGCTTCGTTCGCAAGGGTTTCTGCCTCCTGCTGCAGTGCAGCGCGGCGCTCATCGCTCAGTAGCTCCACGCCCTCAGCACGGGCGCGCAACTGGTCCAGCCCTGCCTTCACTTCACGGGTCCGCTCGAAAACCCGCTGGGAAATACGCCCATAGATTTCAGTGCCGGTCAGCTCTTCCAGCAGCTCCGCACGCTGGTTGGCATTGGCTTCGAGAAAGGCGGCAAAACCGCCCTGGGCCAGCAGCATGGATTTGGTGAAGCGCTCGAAATCGAGACCGGTCAGGTTCTCGGTCAGCTTGAGCTTGTCGTTGATCTTGTCCGTGAGGATGTCCCCGTCCTGCACCCGCGCCAACTCGACTTTGGGCGGCTGCAGGCCACCATCGGCCTTGTCGCGAGCGCGGCGCTGGCTCCAGAAGGCGCGGTAGGCCACGCCCTTCACCTCGAACTCCACCTCGGCCAAGCAGTCGGCGGTGTGTCGGGTCATCAGCTCATTGATGCTGGCCGACACCGTGCCCATGCGCGGCGTGCGGTGGTAAAGGGCCAGGCAGATGGCGTCGAGCAGAGTGGTCTTGCCGGCGCCGGTGGGGCCGGTAATGGCGAACAGGCCGTTGCCGGCGAAGGGTTCACCGGTGAAGTCGATCTTCCACTCGCCCTTCAGCGAGTTGAGATTCTTCAAGCGCAGGCTGAGGATTTTCATGCCTGTCCCTCCCACAGATCGGCCAACACCTCCCGGTGCATTCCCAACAGATTGCTGCGCAGGGCGTCGTCCAGTTCTTCAGTCGCCAGGCGCTTGTGGAAGACCTCTTCCGGATTGAACTCATCGAGGGTTTCCCGCGCCTGGGACGCAAGGCTACTGGTTGCATTGCCGCGCTCGCGGCGGATGCGCAGCACCTCCACGGGCAAGCCCTCACAGAGCGCAAGCAAACGCGCCTGCAGGTCGTTGAGGTAGTCGTCCGTGCTCACCAGTACTTCCACCCAGACCGGCCGCTCCGGGGTGCCCTCGCGCGCCACCTCGGCCAGCTGCGCAGGCAATTCCGCCAGGGAGCCACGCAGGGAATGCAGGGCCTGGAAGCGTGGTACCGGCAGGGCCTCGACCTTGTGCAGCCCAATGCTGTCCATCTCCACCAACAGCACCTCCTTCTGCTGGGACGCCTCGTCGAAGGCCAGCGGGATGGGCGAGCCGCAATAGCGGATGTGCTCCAGGCCGCCGACCTTCTGCGGCCTGTGGATGTGTCCGAGGGCGATGTAGTCCACCGCCGGGAAGGCGCTGGTAGGGAAGGCTTCCAGGGAGCCGACATAGATTTCCCGCACCGACTCGCTGGCGCTGGCGCCCACGGTGGTCAGGTGGCCGGTGGCAATGATAGGCAGGCCGCCACCCAGCTCGGCACGACGCTGCTGGGCCAGGGAAAAGAGCTGCTGGTAGTGGTCCTGGATCGCCTGCTGCAGTGACAGTTGCTTCTCCACCGCGCTCTGCCCGGCCTGACTCTGCAGCACGTCGCGCGGACGGATGAAGGGAATGGCACAGAGAATCGCCCCCGGTTCGCCGGAGCGGCGTTTCAGCACCAGCAGTTGCTGATCAAGTTCAACGCCCACGGCCGGCACCACCCGGGTACCCAGCTGCGCCAACAGGGTGCGACTTTCGCCGAGCATGGCCACCGAGTCGTGGTTACCGCCGAGCACCACCAGGCTGGCGCCGGCGTCGCGCAACTCGACGATGAACTGGTTGTACTGCTCGCGGGCATAGCTTGGCGGCGCGCCGGTGTCGAACACATCCCCGGCAATCAGCACGGCATCCACCTGGCGCTCGCGCACCTGTTCGATCAGCCACTGGCAAAAAGCCTGGTGCTCGGCCTGCCGAGTCTTGCCCATGAAGTGCTGGCCCAGGTGCCAGTCAGACGTATGGAGGATGCGCATCGGGAATCACTGTGACGGAACGGAACTGCCGGCCACCCTGTCATTTCCTTCGCGGCCTGGCAACCGCAGAGCCGCTATCCTTCCCAGCACTCGCTGCAGACAAGGACTTCCATGCAACGCATCCTTCGCGACATCAAGATCATGCTCCTGGCCAACCTCTGGCTGATCCCGGTGATGGCGGCCCTGGTGGGCGCCCTCTTCTACTTCGTCGCGCCGCCGCCACCCATGCATGCGCGGCTGGCCACCGGCAGCCCCGCGGGTGGTTACAACGCTTTCGGCGAGAAACTCAAGGAAGAGCTGGCCAAGCAGGGCTTCGAGCTGGAGCTGGTGCGCAGCACCGGCTCGCTGGACAACCTGGCCAAACTGCGGAGCGGCGAGGTGGAAATCGCCCTGGTGCAGAGTGGCCAGGAGCTCACCCTGAGCGCGAAGGAACGCGAACACCTGCATGGCCTCGGCGTGATGTACCAGGAGCCGCTCTGGCTGTTCAAACGCAAGGAACGGGAGATCGACAGCATGGCCGACCTGCTGCAGCTGCGGGTGGCCATCGGCGCACCTAACAGCGGCACCCGTTCGGTCAGCGATGCGCTCCTCGCCGCCAATCAGATCACCCCGGAAGGCTACCCGCCGCAGTGGCAGTCCATCAGCGGCAGCCCGGCGGCCAGCGCCCTGCTGGGCGGCGAGCTGGACGCCGGTTTCTTCCTCGGTCCGGCGGAAAGCGCCGTGGTGCAGCGCTTGGCCGCCAGTCCCGAGCTGGACCTGGTGAGCCTGCGCCGCAGTGCAGCCTATCGCGCGCGCCTGCCCTACCTGACCAGGCTGGAAGTAGGCGAAGGCCTGCTCAACCTGGCCAGCAACAGCCCCTCGCGGGACATTCGCACCCTGGCGCCGGTGGCCACCCTGGTGGCAAATGATGAATTCCATCCCTCGCTCACCCCGCTGATCCTCGAAGCGGCGCGTGAAGTGATGCAGAACGGTACCCTGCTCGACCCGCCCGGCACCTACCCCAGCGCCAAGCCGCAAACGCTCTCCAACCTGAGCGAGGCCGATTACTACTACGAGAAAGGCCTGCCGATCCTGCAGCGCTACCTGCCCTTTCGCATCGCCTCCCTGGCCGACCGCTACATCATCCTGCTGATCCCGCTGCTGGTGATCATGATCCCGCTGACCAAGGCGGTAGGTCCGATCTACCGCTGGCGCATCCGCGCACGCATCTACCGCTGGTACAAGTACCTGCGCGAGATCGACCGCAAACTGGACACCAGCACTCCGCCGGAGCAGCTCACCGCCCAGATCGAGGCGCTGGGGACACTGGAACGGCAGTTGGCCAAGGTGGAGGTGCCACTGTCCTACTCCAATGAGCTGTACGACCTGCACGTACACCTGCGCTACGTGATCGAGCGGCTACAGGCGCTGCAGAGTCGGCAGGCAGACGTGGATCAGGTCGGGTAAACTGGCGCACTTTTAAGGCCGGCGCTTCCTCGCGCCGGATGTGCCCCTGAGAGCGAAGATCCATGCCCATCCGCCACTGCATCGTTCATTTCATCGACAAGAAGCCCGACGGCAGCGCCGCCGTGCTGCATGCCCGGGATAGCGAGCTGGGCGAATCCCAGGCCATGGAAAACCTCCTGGCCGATCTCAACGAGAGCTACAACGCCAAGCAAGGCAAGGCCTGGGGCTTCTTCCACGAGGAATCCGGCGCCTATCCCTTCAGCGGCTGGCTGAAGGAGTACCAGGAAGGCGCGCGCGACTTCACTGCCTTCAGCCGCCAGGCGGTCGAGCACCTGCAGAAACTGATGGAAGAGTCCAATCTCTCCACCGGCGGCCATGTGCTGTTCGCCCACTACCAGCAAGGTATGACCGACTACCTGGCCATCGCCCTGTTGCACCACAGTGAAGGCGTGGCCGTGACCGACTCGCTGGAAGTGGCACCGGCCAAGCACCTGGACCTGGGCCAGTTACACCTGGCTGCGCGCATCAACATCTCCGAGTGGAAGAACAACCAGCAGTCGAAGCAGTACATCTCCTTCATCAAAGGCAAGAACGGCAAGAAGGTCTCGGACTACTTCCGCGACTTCATCGGCTGCCAGGAAGGCGTCGACCCGCCCAGCGAAACCCGCACCCTGCTCAAGGCCTTCAGCGATTTCGTGGAAAGCGAGGACCTTGCAGAAGAGCAGGCCCGCGAGAAGACCAAAACCCTGGTCGACTACGCCACGACGCAGGCAAAGATGGGCGAGCCGATCACCCTGGACGAGCTTTCCGGCCTGATCGACGAAGACCGCCCGCGCGCCTTCTACGAACACATCCGCAACAAGGACTACGGTCTGTCCCCGGAAATCCCGCCGGACAAGCGCACCTTGAGCCAGTTCCAGCGCTTCACCGGCCGTGCAGAGGGCCTGTCGATCAGCTTCGAAGCTCACTTGCTGGGTTCGAAGATCGAGTACGACGAAGGCCGTGACATGCTGATCATCCGGCAACTGCCGACGCAGCTGAAAGATCAGCTGAAACGGCGCAAGGACTGAATCCCTGTGGGGGCGAATTCATTGGCATAGCCAATTCATTCGCCCCCACAGAAAAGCGGTTCGCCCCGGTTCAACGGGCTTCGATGCGGAACCCCAGGCGCGGGAAATGCACGTGCACGACACCCGCGCATTCGTCCTCGCGACGCAGGATGATTTCCTCGCGGCCCACGAACATCAGCTCGCCTTCCACCGGATCGACACCGTAATCGGTGGCAGCCACCAGTACCTTCTGGCCCGCTGCGAAACCGTTGGGGTCGACGAAGTCTTCAACCGGCAGGGCCGCCGGTTCGGCGTTACGGGCGATGTCCACAGCCTCGCTCGACCGCATTTCGCCCGCAGAGCCATGGCCGAAACCCAGCACGCGACCCAACCAGGCAGCCACCTCCGGGTAGTCGTCCACCAGCGGGGCAGTCACCGGAGTGCCCTTGAGGAACCACAGGCAGTGCGCCAGGGAGAAGTCGGCGATGGACGGTTCGCCAAACAGGTAGTCGCCCTCGCTGCGGGAAAGCTGCTGATCGGCACGGGCCATGATCGCCGGCCAGTTGTGCTTGGCCTGCTCCAACGGCAGGCGCGTCATGCTGCCACCACTGAACAGTCCGGCACGGTCAGCCATGAAGGCCTTCACCGCTTCCGGCGGCAGCTTGCCGAAGCGCAGTGCCGCCGACTCTGGCTGGAACGCCAGGGACACGGCGTGCTGGAACACCACCGAATCCACCCACTGGGCGAAGCTGGCGACGATGAGCTCCTGCCCTTCCGGGAAGAACGCCGGCGTCGCCTTTTCCGCGTCCAGACGGCGTGCGATCAGCGAGGTGTCGCAGTAAACATCGGCCCCCACCTGCAGGACGGGGGTCTTGCGGTAACCGCCAGTCAACGCGATGAGGTCAGGCTTGGGCATCACCGGCGGGATCATCACCGAACGCCAGGACAGCTGCTTGAATCCCAGCATCAGGCGGGCCTTCTCAGCGAAGAGTGAAGTCGGGTAGTGGTGCAGGATCAGCTCGTGCATGACGGTCTCCGCGTCAGGTCTGTGGATAACGCAGCTTACCCGGCGCGGCCGGGGTGGCCCATGCCCTGCGCCTGATGGCACGGCATCAGCCGGCTGGATGGAGTGCTACCAGGCGCTCCTTGGCCGCCTTGCGCAACTGCTTGATGGCGCGCTCGCGACGCAGGGCTTCGCCCTTGTCGGCGCAGGCCTCGACGAACACCAGGGCCTGAGCTGGGCTGGAATGGAAGAAACGCGCGCCCTTGCCGCTCTGGTGCTGGGCGAAGCGCCGCTGCGGATCGTCGCTGATGCCGCAATAGAGGGCACCGTTCTCGGCACGCACCAGGTAGACGAACCAGGGCTTGGCAGCAGGGACGGCTTCGACGTGTTCGGGCATTGCGGGGTCCTGTTGGAAGGCCGCCGCATTAGGCAATGCCATACCACCTCAAGACAAGTCCTTCAGCGCCCCCGTACGGTAGGCAGCCAGCCCCCGCGCGGCCTGCTTGCGGATGGCGTTCTGTACCGGCGGCAACCAGCCCAGCAGCAGCCCCTTGGCCCCCAGGGCCTGCCGGGCCCAGCGCCAGAGGTCGAAGCTGTCGTGGTGCTCGATGATCTTGCCGTCGGAGAAGAGGAAGCGGGCCTGGATACGGTTCTCCACCATGCGCCCAGTCTGGCTGAACAGGTAAGTGGCCACCCAACTGGCACGACCGCTGAGGTCGTCGGCCTCGACGTCGTCGAAGGTGAGGCTGAACTGCTGGGCGCGGCTGGCGAGCATGCGCCACATATCGGCGGCCTCCTGGCCGTTCAGGTCAGTGAACACGGGATCGCTGAAGTGCACATCGGGGCTGTAGCAGGCCGCCATGGTCTCGGCGTCGAGCTGCTGAAAGGCCTGATAGAAGCGGGTGATGAGTTCGGCATTGGGATGAGCCATGAGCAACTCCGGTAGGCGGATTTGCATTGAAGTATTGACCCGGATGGGCCAGACGGCGATTGGCGGCATCGCCAACTTTGTGTCAATAATCGCCAAACCTCCCTCGTGAGCCCGCCCCATGATTCGCGTCGCCCTCTTCGTTTGCCCGCAGACTGTCTGCTCCAGCCTGGCCACTGCCGATGATGCCTTTCGCCTGGCGAACCAGTTGACCGGGGAACCCCTATTCCAGGTGCAGCGTTTCAGTCGCGACGGCCAACCTGTGGATATCGGCATGGCCGAGGTGCGGGTTGACGGTGACCTGGCCCTTGCGGAGTCGGCTGACCTGGTGCTGCTCACCGCCACCGGCCCCGCGGTGGAGAAGACTCTGGCCGCCAACCATGAACTGCTGCCCTGGCTGGCCGCGCGGCCCGATACGCAGCAACTCGCCAGCCTCTGCAGCAGCGCCTTCCTGCTGGCCGCTTCGGGACGGCTCGACGGCCGCCGCGCTACGACTCACTGGGCCCTGGCGCCGGCGTTCCGCAAACGTTATCCACAGGTGCGCCTGGAACCGGACGCTCTGCTGACCGAAGACGGAAACCTGTTCTGTTCGGGCGGCGCCCAGGCCGGACTGGACCTCTGCCTGCACCTGATCGACTGGCATGGAGGCGACTGGCTCGCACAACGTGTAGCCGGCGCCATGGTGTTCGATAGGGAACGCGGACGCCAATCACGTTTCGCCCCGTTGATGCCGACCGCCGGCAGCGACGACCCGCAGATCGGCCCCTTGCTGCTCTGGTTGCAACGCAACCTGTCCGAACCTCTTGATCTGGACGCCCTGGCGCAGCGCGCCCATTGCTCGAGCCGCACGCTGCTGCGGCGCTTCAGGGCCGCCACAGGCCTCACCCCGAATGCCTACGTGCAGCGTCTGCGTATCAGCGCTGCACAGACGGCCATGCGCAACCCGGCGCACTCTCTGGAACAGGTAGCGGCCCAGGTGGGCTACGCCGACAGGGCGACCTTCGCCAAGTTGTTCAAGCAGCTATGCGGGGAAACGCCGGGGGCCTTCAGGCGGCGGCTGCGCACGCCGCTGGACGCCTGACTTTTAGGGGGGGCTTCAGCCCACCAGAACGGCTCGATTGGCGTACCTTCGGTCCGCTTGGCGAATGAATTGGCTATGTCTGCGTTAGCTGTTGCAACGTTGAGTGAAGCTTTCTAGCGCGGGCCCTCCAGGCTTCCGCGCCAGCCGGATACAACCCTCACCCCCGCCCCCGCCCTGCGCCCCGGCCTGATCGCTTCGCGCTCATGCGTTCATCGCCACCGGAAGCAATGCTTCCGAAAGCGTGCCTCTTCACCCCAGAGGGCGAGGGGTGACTCGCGCCGGCGAGGCATGAGTCAACCGGAAGCCCACACGGGCCTGAAACCGGGCAGACGAGGTGGGGCAGCGACTGCGCCCCTTCAGGAGGCCGAGCGGAATCGTTGCGCAGGGGGACGAGCGGCATGGATGCCGCGAGAGGCGTGTGGGGCCAAGAATGGCCCCTCGCGCCGTGCCCCCGGACGCTGCTTGCAGCGAACGCACTTCAGTGCGGCCCGAAGGGCGAGCGAAGCGAGTAACAACGATGGAGGGAGGGAACCCCGGCGAAGCCGGGGCCGGATGCAGGGGCAAGCCCTTTGGTTCCTTTCTGGCGTTTGAGAAAGGGACTCGTCCGGGGGGACGAAACCAGAAACATCCCCAGAATTCGGCAAGCAGCCTGGCTCAGGACGTTCTAGAAACACTTAACGCAGACATAGCCAATGAATTCGCCCCTACAGGAATTCGCCCAGCCAGGCATGCCCTAGACCGACTCTTCCTTCAATTCCTTGAGGTGCTTGTAGACCGTGGCACGCCCCATGTTGAGGACATTGGCTACGTAGTTGGCGGCGCTCTTGCCCTTGAAGGCACCTTCGGCATGCAGGGCCAGGACCAGCTCGCGCTTGTGCTCGCGGGTCAGCAGGTTGAGGCCGAGTTGACGCTGGCGCAGCCAATTGTGCAGGAAGGTGTTGATGCGCTCCTGCCAGTCGTCGCGAAACAGCGCATCGGGCTGGGGGATGAGCTTGCTGGAGGAAAGGAACAGGTCGAGGGCCGCCTTGGCCGCCTCGAACATGGAGATGTTCAGGTTGATGCAGAGCAAGGCGACCGGCGCGCCTTGGGCGTCGCGCAGCACGGTGCTCACGGAGCGGATCTTCTGGCCGTCCCAGTTGAGCTTCTCGTAGGGGCCGATGGTCCGCTCGTCCACGTCCTCGCTGAGCATGTCCTCCAGCGCCGCATCGTCACCCACGCAGCGTTTGGAGATGTTGTTGGCGATGTAGTCGATCTTCTGCGTACGCAGGTCGTGCAACACCACCTCGGCATGCGGGAAGAACAGCGTGGCAATGGCGTCGGCGACAGCTCGGTAGTTATCCAGGACGAGATCTGGGCGGGGGGTCATGGAGCGGCTCCTGGAGCGGAAAGATCGGCGCCGGGCGGGGGGCCCGGCGCAGCGAGTGTGGCGCAAAGCGCCCGCGTCGTCACCCCAGCCGCGCGGGCGACAGCATGGCTTCGGTCAGGCCGAATTGCGTCAGGTGCTCCGGCAGTGGCTGGCGCAGGATCATGCAGGCGCTGGCCTCGCCCATGGCGGCGGAGGTCTGGATGCCGTAACCGCCCTGCCCTGCTACCCAGTAGAAGCCCGGGGTGCGCGGGTCGTAGCCGGACACCAGATCGCCATCGGGGAAGAAGGAACGCAAGCCCGCCCAGACCCGCGCGGGGCGGCGGATGGTCATGCTGGTGTGTTCCTCGATCTGGTAGATGCCGAGGGCAATATCCAGCTCTTCCGGCTGCACGTCGTGGGGGTCCACCGGGTCGGCGTTGGCCGGCGAGCCCAGCAGCATCCCGGCGTCGGGCTTGAAGTAGAAGGACTCGTCCAGGCTCACCAGGGCTGGCCACTTGTGGGCATCCACGCCTTCCGGTGGAGAGAAAATGAACGCGGCGCGGCGCTTGGGCTGCAAGCCCAGCGGTGGAACGCCGGCAAGTTGCGCGAGCTGGTCGCACCAGGCACCGGCGGCGTTGACCAGGACGGGCGCCTGGACGCTGCCCAGGGAAGTCTCTACCCGCCACTGCTCGCCTTCACGACGAACGCCGGTCACTTCACAGTTATGCCGCACCTCACCACCGTTGCGACGAATGCCGCGCAGGTAGCCCTGATGCAGGGCGTCAGTGTCGATGTCGGCAGCGCTGGGGTCGAGCATCGCGCCTTGCACCTTGTCGCGGCGTAGCACGGGTACCAAGGCGCAGGCCTGGTCCACTGTCAGCATCTGCATGTCGGGGACATTTTCCAGTGCGCTGTCGAACTGGCGCTGCAGCTCCTCGGCATCCCCGCTGAAATCCACCACCATCTCGCCGCGCGGCGTCAGCAGTGGATGTTCGCTGAAACCCGCGGGCGGTGCATCGAAGAAGGCACGACTGGCGGCCGTCAAGGCTCGCACCTGGGGCGTGCCGTAAGCGACGGTATAGAGCGCGGCGGAACGGCCGGTGGAGTGATAGCCCGCATGCTCCTCGCGCTCCAGCACCAGCACGCGACCATAGCGCGACAGCCAGAAACCGGTGGAGGCGCCGGCGATACCGGCGCCGATGATGATGTAGTCAACCTGGGTCATCGGGTTCACCTCACTGGCCTTGGCGTTGCAGACGATAGAGGGCGTTGGCCAAAGCCATGTCTTCCAGGCCCAGACCAATGGAGCGGAAGAATACCGGGCGGCGGTAGTCCGGACGCGGTGCCTTGCCACTGACCAGCTCCGGCAGGTCGCCACGGATGGCCTCGCGGCTCCAGCCGTGACGCTCGGCCGCCAGCAGCATCTCCCCGGCAGAACCCGGAGTGGTAGCGCGGTAGTCGCAATAGACCTCCATCTCGCCCAGGGCTTCCGGTGGCACTTCATGGGCACGCGGGGCGTTGGTGCTGATGGAGGTGACCAGAACCGGCTTGGCCAGGCTGCGCGGATCCAGCACCGGACCGGCGGACGAGGTGCAGAGCATCACCACGTCGGCGTCGGCCACTGCGTCTTCCAGGTTGGCACTGATTTCCACGCGCGAGTCCTGGGCGCGCCATTGCGCCTGGGTATCCGCTTCTTCCGCCAGGGACGGCGAGTAGACCGCGATGCTCTGCCAGTCGCGCAGCCCCTTCACATAGTGCAGGTGGGCGCGGGCCACGGGGCCGCTGCCGATCACCGCCAGCCGGCGTGCCTGCTCAGGCGCGAGGGATTCGACCGCTACCGCTGTGGTAGCGGCGGTGCGCGCTGTGGTCAGCTCGCCCGCATCGCAGAGCAGCAAGGGCTGGCCGCTGTCCATGGACATCAGCAGGGTCCAGGCAGTGACCAGGGCACCATCGGGCTTCTTGATGTAAGGCGAGGTCTTGACCCCGTAGACCCCGTCCTTGGCCAGCACGCCCAGGTAATTGATGAAGTCGCCGGTCGCGTTGGGGAATTCCACCAGCTGCTGCGCAGGCTGCACGGCTTCGCCAGCGGCGAGGTCGAGGAACATGTGGCGCATCGCCTGATGCACATCCACCTGCTGGAGCAGATGGCGCGCTTCAGCTTGCTGGAGAACGAGGGGCGGGGTGCTGGACATGGGGACGCTCCCGAAGAGTGGATATAAACATTTTGTCCATATTGGACTTTTAAGTTTATACCAGCAAGGGGACGACGACCCGGATGTACGAGAATGACGCGTGCGTGTAAGCAATGCAGCGCCTGGAGAGAGGACACCGCGCGGGAGCGAGATTGCACGCGGGCCAATTCGCCCCGCAGGTGCTGGTGGAGCCGCCTTTACCAGCCGACACCGAATCCGACGGTGTAGCGGGTTTCGTCGATTTCACCGTCGGCGCCGCTGACCTGGTCCTTCTCCGCCTTCATGTTGAGTGAGGCCCAGTCGGTCAGTTTGTAGCGCAGGCCCACTTCGGCATCCAGGGAATAGTCAGCGGTATTGTCCAGGGGGCGACCGATTTCACCGGTGGTGAAAAGTTCCACCGTCTTGCCAACCAGGTAGCGGTTGTAGTCCCACTTGGTACTCAGGGAATAGAAGTTCTCCTTTTCGCCATTGGAGAACTGATAGTCGCTGCGGTTGACCAGGCCGGCCAGGGAGAATGCGCCCAGTTCGTCGTCCCAGAACTGGTAACCGGGGCCGGTACCCAGGGTACGTTGGCGTTCGAGTTCTTCAATCTTGTCGCGCTTGTATTCGCCACGGCCCTGCCAGAAGAATTTCTCGGTGATGAAGCGATCAAGGGCGTACTCGGCTTCCCAGTTGTCCGTGGTCTTCACGTCGTCGGTGAACTCGCGGTTGTACTCGCCGGAGGCGTTGTGCCGCCAGCGGCCGTGGCGGGCCTTGGTGTTGAAGTCGACGTCGTAGTCGTCGGTGTCCTTCTCCGCACGCTTGTAATCCAGGGACAGATCGACGTTGCCCGTCCAGGTCAGGTCCTCGACCAGGGGCTTGGGCTTCATGATCTGCTCGATGCTGGCCAGCTCAACTTCCTTGGGCGCTTCGCCGTTGGCCAGGATGACCTTGCCTTCGTCGGCGCGCTGCAGGGACTTAGCCCGTTCGCCGTCGATGTCGCCTTGCTTGATCAGCAGCTCACGGTCGCTTTCCAGCGTGGCAATCTTCTTCCAGTCCAACGGGATAGTGCCGCCGTAGTCGGTTTCGAGGACCAACTTGCCGCCATCGAAGACGCGAATGGTGCCGGTAAGACGGTCACCGTTCTTCAACCAGACGGTGTCAGCGGAAACGGCGGAGGATGCGGCGGCAAGCGCCACGCAAAGCAGGGTTCTGGACAACATAAAGCGGCTTCTTTGCTCAGGGTCTCAAAAAAAGCCGGGCATTATCCTTATGACCGACGGCAGAGCAAGGACTGACCGACCTGCGCCCACCGAGTTCCAGAAAATCGATGGACGTGACCTGTTTTAGCCCTACCAGCCGACGCCGACACCAATGAGGTAGTGCCGGTCAGACGACGTGTCGCCCAGGCCCCTCACCTGATCCAGTTCGTAGAGCAACGACAATCTCGCCCAGTCATTGAGCCGATAGCGCAGGCCGAATTCGCTGTCGAGCACGTAATCGATCTCCTCAATATGCGGCACCTGGAGCTGGGCCTTGGAATAGAGCTCGAAGCGAGTCCCCCAGATCAGCCGCTTGAAGTCCCACTCGAAGGAATAGGCATTGAAGTCCAGATCGCCGGCGTCGCTTTCGAGCTGGAAGCGCGTGAGCTGGGCAATCAGGTCGAAGCGGCCCAGTTCGTTGTCCCAGAAGCGGTAGCCGGGGCCAACGCCATAGGCGCGCTGGCGATTGAAGAACTGGAAGTCGTCGTTGTCCTGGTCATAGCTGCCACGTACGAACCAGTGCTGGGTCAGGAAACGGTCGAGGTCGTACTCGATTTCCCAGTTGTCCTCGGTACGCTCACCGTTTTTGGTTTCCTTCTCGAACTGGCCACTCAGTACATGGCGCCAGCGGCCGTGCTCGACGCGGGTGTCGCCCTTGAGCTTCCACTCGTCCTTGCTGTCCTCGTTGCGTTCCATGTCCAGCTTGGCGTCGAGATTGCCTTCCCAGACGCGGTCCTTGAGAACGGGCCGCGGCGGCACCATCTGGCGGATGCTGGCCAAAGGCACCGTCTCGCTCGTGCCGTTATCCAACCGCACCATGCCCTTGCCCGCTGCATTCAGGCTGCGGCTATGCTGGCTGTCGAGCCCCTCACGCTTGATCAGCAGCGGTTTCTCCGAACGGAGAGTGTCGATATCCTTCCAGTCGATCAGCACCTGGCCGGCGTATTGGGTCTTCAATGCCAGTTTGCCGCCATCCAGCACGATAATTTCGCCTGTCAGGCGATCACCGTTGTTCAGCCAGACGGTGTCCGCCCAAAGGGGCGAGCCGGCCAGACACAGAATTAGAACACTCAGGCTACGGAGCAGCATGGTCGGTAAGCAGAAGAAGGAAGAGGCGCCAGAGCATGCATGGGCGGACTTGCCAACGGCAAGCGTGGACATCCGCCGCGAGGCGCTTTACCTCACCCTGGCGCAAGTGCCGGAGGGCAAGGTGGTGACCTACGGCCAGTTGGCCGAGTTGGCGGGGCTTGGCCGCGCCGCGCGCTGGGTCGGGCGAACCCTGAGCCAGCTGCCCACCGGCACCCAGTTGCCCTGGCACCGTGTCCTGGGGGCCGGCGGACGCTTCAGCCTGGCGCTTGGAACGCCATCCGGCAACGAGCAACGGGCACGTTTGCGGGCTGAAGGGGTCAGTATCCAGAACGATCGGGTGGACATGCGTCGGCACGGCTGGCATCCCATGCCACCCAAGGGTTAGAGTGCGCCCTGCCCTATTGCCCGCCTCTTTCCTGCACGCCATGAGCAACCCAATGCCCAGCCCCACGCTTTTCGGACCGCACCGCTAATGCCCCATCGTTCCTGGCGCGACGCCATCGCCGCCTATGCCTCGCCAGCCACCCTTTCGCTGTTGCTGCTGGGCTTCGCCGCCGGCCTGCCTTACATGCTGGTGTTCTCCACCCTCTCTGTCTGGCTTCGCGAGGCTGGCGTATCCCGAGAAACCATCGGCTTCGCCAGCCTGATCGGCCTGGCCTACGCCTTCAAGTGGATCTGGTCGCCGCTGCTCGACCAATGGCGCCTGCCACTGTTGGGCCGCCTCGGTCGCCGCCGTTCCTGGCTGGTGCTGTCCCAGGCGCTGGTGGGCCTGGGGCTGGTGGGCATGGCGCTGTGCGATCCGCAGACCAACCTCACCTGGCTGATCGCTTTGGCGGTGCTGGTGGCTTTCGCCTCGGCGACCCAGGACATCGCCATCGATGCCTACCGCCTGGAAATCGCCGAGGACAGCCGCCAGGCCGCGCTGGCCGCCAGCTACATGACGGGCTACCGCGTCTCCGCGCTGCTCGCCACCGCGGGTGCGCTGTACTTCGCCGAATGGTTCGGGTCCACCGCCCAGGTCTATGAATACGGCGCCTGGGCTGGCACCTACCTGCTGTTCGCCCTGCTGATGCTGCCAGGGCTGATCACCAGTCTGTGGATGCGCGAGCCGCCAGTGGACCTCCCGGCGACCAGCACCACCTCGCGCTTCAAGCTCAAGCACCAGCTCTCTTCCGTGCTGATCCTGCTGGTGATGCTGATCTCCCTGCCGGCAATGATCACCGGCTTGCTCGACCGCGCCTGGCCACGCGCAGCGCTCTATGCAATCTTCCTGATCACCTGCCTGTCACCCTGGGGCATGCGCCAGATCCTGCCGGTGCGCGAACTGCTCAGCCAGCAGCGCCGACAGCTGCTGGTGGCGGCACGGGGCAAGGTGATGCCCAATTTCGACTTCGTGCACCAGGCGGTGTCGATCATCGTGCTGATCGTGATCCTGGTGACCATCGCCGCCGCAGTGAAGGCCTTCTCCTCCGGCGCCTGGCCGCGCGGCACGCTGTTCCTGCTGATCACCCTGGCCTGCTTCTCCGCCGCCGGCCGTCTGCTGATGGCGCCGGTGCTCACGCCGATCAGTGAGTTCGTCCAGCGCTACCGCTGGCAAGCACTGCTCCTACTCGGCTTGATCGCCACTTACAGGATGTCGGATACCGTCATGGGCGTGATGGCCAACGTCTTCTACATCGACCAGGGCTTCACCAAAGAGCAGATCGCCAGCGTCAGCAAGCTGTTCGGCCTTGTGATGACCCTGCTGGGCGCAGGCGCCGGCGGCCTGCTCATCGTGCGTTTCGGCATCCTGCCGATCCTCTTCATCGGCGGCATAAGCTCGGCGGCCACCAATCTGATGTTCGTAGCCCTGAGCGATATGGGCGCGCACCTGAACATGCTGATCCTGACCATCTCCTGCGACAACTTCAGCGCAGGGCTGGCCACCTCGGCTTTCGTCGCCTACCTCTCAAGCCTGACCAACCTGAAGTTCTCGGCCACCCAGTACGCACTGCTCAGCTCCATCATGCTGCTGTTGCCGCGCCTGATCGGCGGCTACTCGGGGGTGATGGTGGAGAGCGTCGGCTACCACAACTTCTTCCTGCTCACGGCCCTGCTGGGTATACCCACCCTGGTACTGATCGCGATCCAATGGGGCCGCAACCGCCAGCAGCCGAAGGAAAACGGCTCGTCCAATGCCTCCGCGACGCCCGGTTCCCCCGAGCAGCCCTGATTTGCGCGAGCCATGAAAAAGGCCGGCAAGTTTGCCGGCCTTTTTCATGGGCGAGTCCGGCTCATGCGCTTTGCACGAGCTTCACGACCCGCTGGGGGAACGGAATGCTGATACCCGCTTCGTCCATCTTCTCCTTGGCACGCTCGATGAAATCAAAATTCACGGCCCAGTAGTCCTCCGTCGCAACCCAGACCCGCAAAGAGACGTTGATGGCGCTTTCGCCCAGCCCGGTAACGAACACCACCGGCTCTGGGTGCCTGAGGACGCGAGAATCACGAGCGATATCCAGCAGCACCTGGCGCGCACGCTTGATGTCGCAGTCGTAGTCAATGCCGATGTTGATATCCACCCGGCGGGTCTTTTCTCGCGAAAAGTTGGTGATGTTGCCGTTGGACAGGCTGCCGTTGGGCACGATCACCACTTTGTTGTCGCCGGTTTTCAACGTGGTGTGGAAGATCTGGATGCTGTCCACGGTCCCGGCCACGCCTTGCCCTTCGATCCAGTCACCGACTTTGAACGGGCGGAACAGCAGGATCAGCACGCCGCCCGCGAAGTTCGCCAGACTGCCCTGCAGGGCCAGGCCAATGGCAAGGCCCGCGGCACCGATGGCGGCGACGAAGGATGTGGTCGAAATACCGATCATCGAGGCCACGCTGACCAGCAGTAGCACCTTCAGGATGATGTTGGCCAGGCTGCCGATGAATCCTTGCAAGGTGCGATCGACCCGGCGGTTCTGCATCATGTTGCCAACCTTGCCAGTCAGCAGGTTGACCAGCCACCAGCCCAGCAACAAGGTGATGAGGGCCAGGGTCAGCTTGCCGCTGTACTCCAGCACTATGGGTAACCAGGCTTCGGATACTTTGACCAACTGGTCCACGTTCATCTCCACGGGCATTCTCCTGCGCTGTTTCAGTAATGCAAAACCAGGCCGCCATGGACAAGCCATGGCAGCGAAGGTTCAAACGACTCTGGTTTGCGACGCAGATCGGTCGCGAAGATTCCGATCAGTCGCGGAAGTTGTTGAATTGCAGGGGCATGCCGAATTCCTTGGCGCGCAGGGCTGCGATGGCTTCCTGGAGGTCATCGCGCTTCTTGCCGGTTACGCGCACCTGTTCGCCCTGGATGGCGGCCTGGACCTTGAGTTTGCTTTCCTTGATGTGCGCAACGATCTTTTTCGCCAACTCCTTGTCGATACCTTCGCGCAGCACGGCTTCCTGCTTCACGACCTTGCCGGAGGCGTAGGAGTCCTTCACCTCCAGGCACTGGACGTCGATCTTGCGCTTGACCAGGGCCAGCTTGAGGATTTCCAGCATCTGCTCCAGTTGGAAATCGGCATCGGCCGTCAGGGTGACGGTCAGTTCCTTGAACTCGAAACTACCCTTGCCGCGCAGGTCGTAGCGGCGATCGAGTTCCTTGATGGCGTTGTCGACGGCGTTGGTGACTTCGTGTTTGTCCAGTTCGGACACCACGTCGAACGAGGGCATGGGATTCCTCCAGATAGACGGCGCGATCTGCATCACGGATATGAAAGCGCCTGGCTTGACGGTAAAAAATGCGGATCCATTATAACCGAGCGACACGCCGCCTTCTGGAGGCCATCCCTCAGCATTCCGAAACCGGCAGAACGGTGGGGCGACAAGGCAATCCGAACAAGGCTTGATATCATAACGCCACATCCTGCTGTCCCACTCTCCTTGCGAGCCTGCCACATGCCCAACCCTCATCTCAGTATCCTGGTGGTGGACGA
Organism: Pseudomonas sp. OTU5201; assembly: GCF_038440135.1. NCBI lineage: Bacteria > Pseudomonadati > Pseudomonadota > Gammaproteobacteria > Pseudomonadales > Pseudomonadaceae > Pseudomonas > Pseudomonas sp. OTU5201. Next base: position 44,737 of record NZ_JASATC010000009.1, read on the forward strand.
TGCCAAGTTCTCCAGCGCCATGATCGGCCGCACCCTGAGCCAGGCCGGTTACCAGGATCTGCGATTCGCCAGCAGCGCCAGCGAAGCGCTGAAACTGCTGGAAGACAAGCCTGCCAACGTTATCCTCGCCGACTGGCTGATGCCCGAGATCGACGGTCTGGAACTGACCGCACGCGTGCGCCAGCTGGATGAGATGACCGACCACTACAGCTACATCATCCTGCTTACCGGCAAGGAAGGTGAGAACGTCCTGGGCGAAGCCTTCGACCGCGGGGTGGACGACTTCATCAGCAAGGCGGCCATGAGCGAGCAACTGGTTCCGCGCATCTACGCGGCCGACCGCCTATGCAACACCCTGCAGCGCCTGCTGCAGGAAAACCACCTGCTCACCCAGAACATCGCCAGCCTGGAACAGCGCAACCTGGTGGACTCCCTCACCGGACTCGGCAACCCGCGCTACCTGCGGCAGAAACTGACCGATAGCCTGCGCCAGGTGGAGTCCCGTGGCGGCGCCCTGTGCTACCTGCTGATCGGCCTGCTGGACGCGCCGAAGCTGCGTCTGCAGTACGGTGACACCTTCTACAACGAGCTGCTACACGGCGTCGCCCGCCGCCTGCAGCAATTGGTACGCCCGCTGGATGTGCTGACCCGGCTGGACGACAACCACTTCGGTCTGATCACCCTGCTCGACGACCTCCATGAGTGCTCGCCGAGCAGCTTCCGTCGTCTGCATGAAGGTCTGAACCTGAAAGCCTTCAAGACCAGCGAAGGCTTCATCACCCTCAAGGCAGGCATCGCCCTGGTCGGTCTGGACACCAAGGCATTACCGCTGGATGTCGAGGAGTTGCTGGACAAGGCCAGCGCCATGCTGCCCGAGGCCCACGCCAGCGGTCGCGTCACCGCCCTACGCCTGCCACAGCCATGACCTGGCATATCCTCGGCGCCGGCAGCCTGGGCAGCCTTTGGGCCGCCCGCCTGGCGCGAGCCGGATTGCCGGTGCGCCTGATCCTGCGTGATCGCGCCCGCCTCAGGGCATACGAAGCAGCCGGCGGCCTGACCCTGGTGGAGCAGGACCAGGCAGGCCAATACGCCATTCCCGCGGAACTGCCCAGCACCGCCAGCCCCATCAGCCGCCTGCTCGTGGCCTGCAAGGCCTACGACGCCGAGGCTGCGGTCCAGCCCCTACTGCCACACCTCTCTCCTGGCGCCGAGCTGATCCTGCTGCAGAATGGCCTGGGCAGCCAGGACGCCGTGGCCCTGCGCCTCCCCCATACGCGCTGCGTGCTTGCCTCCAGCACAGAAGGCGCCTTTCGCGACGGGGACTGGCGCGTAGTCTTCGCCGGCCATGGATTCACCTGGCTCGGCGACCCGCTACAACCCGCCGCGCCCATCTGGCTGAACGAACTTGAACAAGCCGGTATCCCCTATGGCTGGACGCCGGACATCCTCTCGCGCCTATGGCGCAAGCTGGCGCTGAACTGCGCCATCAACCCCCTGACCGTGTTGTACGACTGCCGCAATGGCGGCCTGCTCGAGCACCCCGCAGAGGTCAGCGTGCTCTGCGTCGAGTTGGCCGAGTTGCTGCAACGCTGCGGCCAGCCGGATGCCGCCGATGGACTGCACGAAGAAGTGCTGCGGGTGATCCAGGCCACCGCGGCCAACTACTCCTCCATGTACCAGGATGTCGCCCACGGCCGCCGCACCGAAATCAGCTACCTGCTCGGCCACGCCTGCGCCACCGCCACTCGCCACCGGCTGAGCCTGCCGCACTTGGAGAGGCTGCACACACGCCTCAAGACCCATCTGCAGCAGAGCGGATTGCCCGTCACCTGAGCCCGCGCTAACCTGCCCCTCAGCCCAGCCGCGGATACTTGCCCCCTTGAACAGCCTGCGTCAGCGCCTCGATAACTTGTCGGTCGGCCGCAAACTGCTCGCCGCTCTGTTGGTTCTGCTTGCCACTGTCCTGCTCATTGCCAATCTGGCCTTCATCAGCGCCGCCTATTGGATTTCCCAGGAAAGCGTCGCGCCCCAGGGCCTGGAAACCCTTGGCCGCCTCTTCGCCACGTCGGCCGTCGGTCCTGAGGCGCTGTCCTCGGAAGAGAACGCCAAGCAGATGCTGCAGCGCCTGGACGGTTACACACCACTGCGTGCTGCGGCCCTGTACGACAGTGACGGCCGTCTGCTGGCCCAACTGCAGCGCGGTGCCCAACTCGACCTGCCGCTGACGGCCAGTGACATTCCCGCGTGGCGCCTGCACGAGTTCCGCACGAGCCACCTTGCAGAGCTGCCGATGCCTGGCAAACCCGCCGGCCACCTGTTGCTGGTGGCCTCCAGCGAATTGCCTGGCGTGTTCTACACCGGCACCCTGACCGCAAGCCTGGCGATCCTCGCCTGCAGCGTACTGCTCTGGCTGCTGGTCGCACGGCAGATCCGGCGGATGGTCACCCGGCCCATTCGCCGCCTGGAGGAACTGTCGCGTCAAGTGACCCGCGAGGAGAACTATGCCCTGCGCGCGCCCCGTGGCAATCGTGACGAGATCGGCAGCCTGGCTGACGCCTTCAACACCATGCTTAGCCGAATAGAAGCCCGCGAACAGCAACTCAAACGTGCCCGCGACGACGCCCAAGCCGCCTTCGATCAGGCCCATGAACTGGCCGAGGAAACCCGCCACTCCAACCGCAAGCTGGAGCTGGAAGTGCAGGTGCGCAGCAAAATCGAGAAGAAGCTGACCGGTTTCCAGAACTACCTCAACAGCATCATCGACTCCATGCCTTCGGCGCTTATCGCCCTGGACGAGCAGCTCTACGTCACCCAGTGGAACCAAGAGGCCAGCGCCCTCTCCGGCACGCCCATGGACGACGCGCTGAACCAGCCCGTATTCCTCGCCTTCCCTTCACTCAAACCGTTCCTACCGCAGATCCGCCTGACCGCCGAGAAGCACAAGGTGGAAAAAGTGGAACGCGTAAGCTGGCTGGTAGACGAGAACGTCCACCACTACGCCCTGACGTTCTACCCGCTGATGGGCGGCACTGGGCGCGGCGTGGTGATCCGCATCGACGACATTACCCAGCGCCTGTCGATGGAAGAGCTGATGGTGCAGTCGGAAAAAATGCTTTCGGTGGGTGGCCTGGCCGCTGGCATGGCCCACGAGATAAACAACCCCCTGGGTGCGATCCTGCACAACGTGCAGAACATCCGCCGGCGCATTTCCCCGGAACTCGACCGCAACCAGGAACAGGCCGCCATCAACGGCATCAGCCTGGAATCCGTCAGCCAGTATCTGGAAGCCCGCGAGGTCCCCAGGCTGCTGGACGACATCCATCAGGCCGGCGCCCGAGCAGCGAAGATCGTGACCCACATGCTTGCCTTCAGCCGGCGCAGCAATCGCCAGCTCGCGCCCTGCCAGTTGCCAGTGCTGATCGACCAGGCGCTGGAAATCGCCAGCAACGACTTCGATCTGACGGAAGGCTTCGACTTCAAAGGCCTCAGGATCGTCCGTGAATTCGACCCGAAGCTAGGGCCGGTGCCCGGCACTGCCAACGAATTGGAGCAGGTGTTGCTCAACCTGTTGAAAAACGCCGCCCAGGCGATTCACCTGCGCGAGGACGACGAGGAAGGACGCATCACCTTGCGCACCCGCCTGAGTCCGCCGTGGGCAGAAATCCAGGTGGAGGACACCGGCATGGGTATCCCCGAGAATGTGCGCAAGCGCATCTTCGAGCCCTTCTTCACCACTAAGGAAGTCGGCCAGGGCACGGGACTGGGGCTGTCGGTTTCCTACTTCATCATTACCAACAATCACAAGGGCCAGATGGAAGTGCAGTCCAAACCCGGTCAAGGCACCTGTTTCACCCTGCGCCTGCCGCTCACTTCCAGCGCCACAGACGCAGGAGCCTGAGATGGGCAACCGCCTTTCCAAGATTTACACCCGCACCGGCGACAAGGGCGAAACCGGCCTGTCCGGCGGTCGTCGCGTCCCCAAGGACCACCCACGGATCGAGGCCATTGGCGAAGTGGACACCCTGAACAGCCAGCTCGGCCTGTTGCTGGCTGAGCTGGCCGAGTGTCTGGAGCGCTGGCCTGGGCTGGGCGAGGTAATTGACGTACTGGCGCCCTGTCAGCACCGCCTGTTCGACCTTGGCGGCGAACTGGCGATGCCAGAGTACCAAGTGGTGCAGAAGCAAGAGATCGAACGGCTGGAAGCCACGATCGACCACTGGAACGATGAGTTGGGGCCGCTGAAGAACTTCATTCTCCCCGGCGGCTCGCGCCTGGTGGCCCAGGCCCATGTCTGCCGCAGCTTCGCCCGCAGCGCCGAACGCCGCACGCAAACCCTGAACGACGAAGAACCGCTGCGCGAGGAGCTGCTGGCCTACCTCAACCGACTTTCCGACCTGCTCTTCGTCGCTGCACGCCAGATCGCCCGGCGGCAAGGCGTGGACGAAGTGCTGTGGCAAGCGGCCAGCAAGCAGTGACGTCAAGCGCCAAGCAGGTTGAAGACCGGCCTTAGGTTGGCGTTGAGCCAAGCGAAAGCCGACGCTTCAGCCATCCCCTGGTTGGGCTTCACGAAGCCCGGCCCAACCTACGATGCCGGCCAGAACGCCCGAATTCCCGCCACGCCCTGTGCACCGATCTGCCAGGCACGCTCCAAGTCCCGAGCGCCAACGCCCCCCAGCAGGAAGGCCGGCTGGTTGAAGCTTCGCAGCAGTTCTTCCGCGCGCTCCCAGCCCAGCGGCAGGGCGTCGGGGTGGGTCTGGGTCGCCTGAACTGGCGAAAGGGTGACGAAATCCACGTCCATGGCCGCGGCCAACTGCAACTCTTCGACGCTGTGGCAGGACGCCGCCAGCCAACGCTCGCGGGGAAACGGCCGGCCATTGGGCGCGTACTTGCGCAGCTGCTCGGCAGTCAGGTGCCAACCGGCTGCGGGAAAGTCGCCCAGCCACTCCAGCGGGCCCTTGAGCATCAGCTGTGCCTTGCCGGCGCAAAGACCCTGCACATCGACGGCCAGGTCGCGGTACTGGGCATCGAACATCTTCGGGGCTCGCAGCTGGACCAGGCGCACACCGTCGGCCAGGGCAGTCCGGAGTCCAGCCAACAGCACCTGGGGCTCGATGTCGTCCGGGGTTATGAGATAGCGGTCCGGTAGACGCGCAGCAGCCACGATGGGTTTGTTGGCGGCCGGGAACTCGAAATCCCCCAGCTCACGGGGCGAGACCCACGCCAAGGGCTGGCCTTCAGCGCCATGGGGTTCGCCGGAGAAGGCGCTGACTTCCCAGACATTCAACAGCACCTGTTTGTCCGGGTAGTCGTGGTGAACCTGGATCAGTGGCCGGGACGCACTGACGCGAATGCCCAGTTCCTCCTCCAGCTCGCGGGAGAGCGCTGCCTGCACTGCCTCGCCCTCCTCAACCTTGCCTCCGGGGAACTCCCAGAGACCGCCCTGGTGCTTGTCGTCCGGGCGCCTGGCGATCAGCACCCGGCCATCGGCGCCGCGAATCACAGCGGCCGCCACATGCACTCGTTTCATTCGATGATCTCCGTTTCCTGCAAGGCGGCCTGATACCAGCGCTGGAAGGCAGGCCACCGGTAGATGGTGTCGACATAGGCCGCGGCTTCGGTCGGCAGCTCCACGGCATAGCTGCGCAGGCGGCTGGCCACCGGCGCGTAAAAGGCGTCGGCAATGCTGGCATGACCGAACAGGTAGGGGCCGTCCTGACCGAAGCGCGAGCGGCATTCAGCCCAGATGGCGCAGATACGACGGATATCTTCCGCCACGTCGTCCGGTACCTCGGCGAGCGACTGGTTGCGCTTCATGTCCATGGGCATGTGGCTGCGCAGAGGGACGAAACCACTGTGCATCTCGGCACAGACCGCGCGGGCTATGGCACGGGCCACCTGGCCGAAGGGCCAGAGATGCGCCTCGGGGAAGCGCTCGGCGAGGTATTCGGCGATGGCCAGGGAATCCCAAATGGCTCCATCTTCGGACTGCAGCACCGGCACCTTGGCGGTGGGCGAGTAGGTCAGCAGGCGCTTGCGACTATCTGCCTGGTAGAGCGGGACGCGCACTTCATCGTAGGGCGAGCCAGTCAATTCCATGGCCAACCACGCGCGCAACGACCAGGACGAGTAGTTCTTGTTGCCTATTACCAGTGTCAGGGACATGCCTAGCTCCTTTCTTCCAGTTCCTCAGGGTTTCGCTGGATCATGGAAGCTACCTGTGCCCATGGCAAATTCCCGATTTTCATCGGGGGATAAAAATCGGGAATGCCAGGTCAAGCCCGAGGGGGCCGGTTCATGAGCTTCTGCGCATAAACGCAGCCGATCGTGAACGGGCGCTTAGGTACGGTACTCGGCGTTGATCTTCACGTACTCGTGGGACAGGTCGGTCGTCCAGATGGTCTCGCTGCAATCACCACGACCGAGCTCGATACGGATGGTGATTTCCTCGCGGGCCATCACCGCCGCGCCTTGTGCTTCGGTATAGGTGGCGGCACGACCGCCCTGGCTGGCGATGCACACCTCGCCAAGGAACACGTCGATCTTGCTCACATCCAGGTTCGGCACGCCGGCATACCCCACGGCAGCCAGGATGCGGCCCCAGTTGGGATCGGAGGCAAACAGCGCAGTCTTGATCAACGGCGAATGGGCCACTGCATAAGCCACATCCAAGCACTCCTGGTGATTACCGCCGCCGTTGACCTGCACGGTGACGAACTTGGTAGCGCCTTCGCCGTCACGCACGATGGCCTGGGCAATCTCCATGAATACGTCGAACACAGCTTGCTTGAGCTTGGCGAACAACTCGCCGCTGGCCGCCGTGATCTCCGGCAGGGCGGCCTGGCCGGTGGCGATCAGCATGCAGCAGTCGTTGGTAGAGGTATCGCCGTCGATGGTGATGCGATTGAAAGACTTGTTCGCCGCATCGCGCACCAAGGCGTGCAGCACGTCACGGGCGACCTTGGCGTCGGTCGCAATGTAGCCGAGCATGGTGGCCATGTTCGGACGGATCATGCCGGCACCCTTGCTGATACCAGTGATGGTAATGGTCACCCCGTCGTGCTGGAACTGACGGCTGGCACCCTTGGGTTGGGTGTCGGTGGTCATGATGCCTTCGGCAGCCTGGGCCCAGTTGTCCGCCTTCAGGTCAGCCAGGGCAGCCGACAGCGCAGCTTCGATCTTCTCGACCGGCAGCGGCTCGCCGATCACGCCTGTGGAGAATGGCAGCACGGCGTCCTCAGCCACACCGGCCAGGTCAGCTAGCTTGGCGCAGGCGCGGCGGGCGCGAGCCAGGCCATCAGGGCCAGTGCCGGCGTTGGCGTTGCCCGTGTTGGTCAGCAAGTAGCGCACGTCTCCTTCCAGGCGCTCACGCGTGATCAGCACGGGGGCGGCGCAGAAGGCGTTGGTCGTGGTAACGCCGGCGATGGTAGAGCCTTCCGCGCAGCGCATCACGACCACATCCTTGCGCCCAGGGCGCTTGATGCCAGCAGAGGCAATGCCGAGTTCGAAACCGGGTACCGGGTGCAGGGTAGGCAGAGGGCCAAGACCAACAGCCATGGGAAGCGCTCCTTTTTCAGCAGGCGACCGGCTGCGGTTGGCGCAGGCGGCCAGGGATATCAGGAAAAACGCCGCGAGCGGCAGAGCCGGTCGCGGCGTGGGAACTACTACGGCAAGGCCTTAGCTGATCTGACCGTGGCAGTGCTTGTACTTCTTGCCGGAGCCGCAAGGGCAAGGCTCATTACGGCCTACCTTTTGCTCAGCCCGCACCGGAGCGACCGCAGCAGCGACGGCAACGTCACCTTGCTCCTCGGCCATCTCGGGCTCCTCCAGGCTAGGTGCGGCGGCATGCTGAAACTGCATGCGACGAGCCATTTCCTCGGCCTCGCGGCGCAGGCGCGCCTCTTCTTCAGCCGGGTCCTCGCGACGGACCTGGACATGGGAGAGGACACGGATGGTGTCGCGCTTGATGGAGTCAAGCAAGTCCCGGAACAGCGTGAACGACTCGCGCTTGTACTCCTGCTTCGGGTTCTTCTGGGCATAGCCACGCAGGTGGATACCGTGGCGCAGGTGATCCATGGTGGACAGGTGGTCCTTCCACAGGTCGTCCAGCACACGCAGCAGCATCTGTTTCTCGAAAGCACGCAGGGCTTCGGCGCCTGCGAGGTCTTCCTTCTCCTTGTAGGCAGCCAGGAGCTCCGCCATGAGCTTCTCGCGAAGGGTCTCTTCGTACAGTTTGTCGTCTTCATCCAGCCACTGCTGGATCGGCAACTTCAGGCCAAAATCACTGTACAGCGCAGCTTCCAGGCCAGAGATGTCCCACTGCTCCGGCATGGACTGCGGCGGGATATGGGCATCGACGGTGCTGCTCAGTACTTCTTCGCGGAACTCGGCGATGGTGTCGCCGATGTCATCGGAGGCCAGCAGCGTGTTGCGCATGTGGTAAATCACCTTGCGCTGCTCGTTGGCCACGTCGTCGTATTCGAGAAGCTGTTTACGAATGTCGAAGTTGCGGCCTTCTACCTTGCGCTGGGCCTTCTCGATGGCGTTGGTCACCATTCGGTGCTCGATGGCCTCGCCGGATTGCATGCCCAGCGCCTTCATGAAGTTCTTCACCCGGTCAGAGGCGAAGATGCGCATCAGGTTGTCTTCCAGCGACAGATAGAAGCGGCTGGAACCCGGGTCACCCTGGCGACCGGCACGACCACGCAACTGGTTATCGATCCGGCGGGATTCGTGACGCTCGGAAGCGACAACATGCAGGCCACCGGACTCGATCACTTGCTGGTGGCGCTTCTGCCATTCGGCCTTGATCTGTGCAACCTGCTCGTCCGTCGGAGCCTCCAGAACGGCCACTTCGGCTTCCCAGTTGCCGCCGAGGAGGATGTCGGTACCACGGCCGGCCATGTTGGTGGCAATGGTCACGGCGCCTGGGCGTCCGGCCTGAGCAATGATCTCGGCTTCTTTCTCGTGGTACTTGGCGTTGAGCACCTTGTGCTCGATACCAGCCTTGGTCAACAGCTGGGAAACGTACTCCGAGCTCTCGATCGATGCGGTACCCACCAACACCGGACGACCATTGGCCTGGCATTCCTTGATGTCGGTGATGATGGCGGAGAACTTCTCTTCCTGGGTCAGATAGACCAGGTCGTTGAAGTCCTTACGAGCAACAGGACGGTGGGTGGGAATGACCACCACGTCCAGGCCGTAGATCTGGCGGAACTCGAAGGCTTCGGTGTCAGCGGTACCGGTCATGCCGGACAGCTTCTTGTAGAGGCGGAAATAGTTCTGGAAGGTGGTGGAGGCCAGGGTCTGGCTCTCCGCCTGGATCGGCAGGTTCTCCTTGGCCTCGATGGCCTGGTGCAGGCCTTCGGAGAGGCGACGGCCCGGCATGGTACGGCCGGTGTGCTCGTCGATCAGCAGCACCTGTTCGTTCTGCACGATGTATTCGACATTGCGGTGGAACAGCGTGTGGGCACGCAACGCAGCATAAACATGGGTCAGCAAGCTGAGGTTGTGCGCCGAGTAGAGGCTCTCGCCCTCGGCCAGCAGGCCGGCCTGGGTGAGCATTTCCTCGATGAACTGGTGGCCCATCTCATTGAGCTCGACCTGGCGGGTTTTCTCATCGACCGAGTAGTGGCCTTCCTGAGTGACCTGGCCTTCCACCTCTTCGATGTGCTGCTTGAGTCGGGGGATCAGCTTGTTGATCTGGATGTAGAGCTTGGAGCTGTCTTCGGCCTGGCCGGAGATGATCAGCGGAGTCCGCGCTTCGTCGATGAGAATGGAGTCCACTTCGTCGATCACGGAAAAGTTCAGTTCGCGCTGGAACTTGTCGTCCAGGCTGAACGCCATGTTGTCGCGCAGGTAGTCGAAACCGAACTCGTTGTTGGTGCCATAGGTAATGTCGGCAGCGTAGGCGGCACGCTTTTCCTCCGGCGGCTGGAAGGGCGTGACGATGCCAACAGACAGGCCTAGGAATTCATAGAGGGGACGCATCCAATTGGCGTCGCGGCGGGCCAGGTAGTCGTTCACGGTAACCACATGCACGCCCTTGCCGGACAGCGCGTTGAGGTAGACCGCCAAGGTACCCACCAGGGTCTTGCCCTCACCGGTACGCATCTCGGCGATCTTGCCCTCGTGCAGGGTCATGCCGCCGATCAACTGGACGTCGAAGTGGCGCATGCCCATGACGCGCTTGCCGGCCTCACGCGCCACGGCGAAGGCTTCGGGCAGCAACTGGTCGAGGTTTTCGCCTTTACCCAGGCGCGCCTTGAACTCTTCGGTCTTGGCACGCAGCTGCTCATCGGACAGTGCCACCATCTGCTCTTCGAACGCGTTGATAGCCTGCACTGCCCTGGCCATGCGCTTCACTTCGCGTTCGTTCTTGCTTCCAAAGAGTTTCTTCAACAAGGGCGCAAACATATAGAGAGGTTCTTCCACACATTAGGATGGAGGGCGGCCTGGAGTCGCCCGCGCAGCCGCCATGGCTGCTTGCGAAGGGGGCATTCTACCCGGATTCCTTGTCGAGGAAAGCGGGAGCACTTCCCGGTCTCCGTAGGACGGCGTCCACAGCCCCCGGCCATGGCGCCTTGCCACGAACACGCCAGCAAATCGACCGTCCGAGCAATCGAACGACGCGCGCGCACCGTGGTGACGGGTACCCTCTGTTAATATGGGCTGCCCTGCCCTCATTCAAGCACTCACCATGGCGTTTCGTCCTTTGCCCGCCCGCTCCCCCGCCGCGCTTCTGCGCGAGGAGAAGCCATTGAAGGCGCTGTTCAATGAGGCGCAGCGTATCGACCAGCTGCAACAGCTTCTCGCCAGCCAACTGCAACCTGCCGCCCGCGAACACTGCCATGTCGCCTCCTGGCGCGAGGGTCGGCTGCTGCTGGTCGTCACCGATGGCCATTGGGCCACAAGGTTGCGCTATCAGCAGGCCCGTCTGCTGCGGCAGCTCAAGGGCTTCGACGCGTTCGCCGGACTGGAGAGGATCGTCTTCAAGGTCCAGCCGAGTTACACCCCGCACAGTCCGCCAGTGACAGAGGGCCGTCTGTCTTCCACAGCGGCGGAAAGCCTGCAAGCCACGGCGGACACTGTCAGTGATCCCCGGCTGCGGGAAGCACTGGAGCGCCTGGCGCGCCACGGCAAACCACAAACGCAAGACTGAGCAATGAGCGAAGCGCGAACATAAAAAAAGGCCACCCGAGGGTGGCCTTTGAAGTCAGGAAAGAGGGTATTGCTTAAACGGCTGCTACCGGTCGCATGTAGGAGATAGGTGCAGTCCTGGCATCCTCGAAGGTCACCACTTCCCAGGCATCCTTCTGCTCGATGAGCTGGCGCAGCAAACGATTGTTCAGCGCGTGGCCCGACTTGAAGCCACGGAACTCGCCGATCAGGCTGTTGCCAAGCAGATAGAGGTCACCGATCGCATCGAGAATTTTGTGCTTGACGAACTCGTCCTCGTAACGCAGGCCGTCTTCGTTGAGCACCTGGTTCTCATCAACCACGATGGCGTTCTCCACGCTGCCGCCGAGTGCCAGGTTCTGTGAACGCAGGAACTCGATGTCGCGCATGAAGCCGAAGGTCCGCGCACGGCTGACCTCCTTGACGAACGAGGTGCTGGAAAAGTCCACGCTCGCACTCTGGGTACGGTTGCGGAATACCGGGTGATCGAAATCGATCTCGAAGCTCACCTTGAAACCGTCGAAGGGCACGAAGGTGGCGCGCTTGTCGCCCTCCTCCACAGTCACTTCGCGCAGGATGCGGATGAACTTCTTCGGCGCGTCCTGCTCCTGCAGGCCGGCGGATTGAATCAGGAAGACGAAGGGACCAGCGCTGCCGTCCATGATCGGCACTTCCGACGCGGAGAGTTCGACGTAGGCGTTGTCGATGCCCAGGCCTGCCATGGCCGAAAGCAGGTGCTCCACGGTGTCCACCTTGACCTCACCGTTGATCAGTGTGGTCGACATGGTGGTCTCACCGACATTCTCGGCGCGTGCAGGGATATCCACTACGGGGTCGAGGTCGGTACGGCGAAACACTATACCGGTGTCGACTGGCGCAGGCTTGAGGGTCAGGTAGACCTTTTCCCCGGAATGCAGCCCCACGCCAGTGGCACGGATAATGTTCTTGAGAGTGCGTTGTCTGATCATGGCATTGGCCGCTTGTGCGCAAGTTGCGAACTGTTTTCAACAATGGGCGGCGATAATAGCAGAACCGCCCTTTGCTGAACACCAATCACCCTAATGCTCCTGATACAAATCATCAATCAGCCTGGCGACGCAGGAATGCCGGGATGTCCAGGTAATCCAGGTCATCCTGAGTATTGAGCTTGGCCGCAGTGGCCGCGCCGGCGTGTGCCTGGTTGCGCATCACGGTCGGGCGATCCAGGTCGCGGTAATTGACAGACGGCTGCTCCGGACGAGTGGCTACGGTGGCGGTGGCCACAGTGGCTGCCTGCACGGTGTTGTCGACTACCTTGACCGGCTTCTCGATGCGCGCACCCAGTCCAGTGGCCACTACAGTTACGTGCAGTTCGTCGCGCATGTCCGGATCGATCACGGTACCCACCTTGACGGTGGCGTGCTCGGAAGCGAACTGCTCGATGATGTTACCCACGTCGGAGTACTCGCCCAGGGACAGGTCCGGACCTGCGGTGATGTTCACCAGGATGCCGCGGGCGCCCTGCAGGTTCACGTCGTCGAGCAGCGGATTGCGGATGGCGGCTTCAGTGGCTTCGCGAGCGCGATTCGGACCGCTGGCGCAGCCGGTGCCCATCATCGCCATACCCATTTCGCCCATCACGGTTTTAACGTCGGCGAAGTCGACGTTGATCATGCCGGGACGCTTGATGATGTCGGAGATGCCGCGCACCGCGCCGGCGAGCACGTCGTCTGCCTTGGCGAAGGCGGACAGCAGGCTGGCGTCCTTGCCGAGAATGGTCAGCAACTTCTCGTTGGGGATGGTGATCAGGGAGTCGACGCTTTCAGCCAGCGAACGGATGCCCTCGTCGGCGATCTGCATGCGCTTGCGGCCTTCGAACGGGAACGGACGGGTCACCACCGCAACGGTGAGGATGCCCATTTCCTTGGCCACTTCGGCGATGATCGGCGCCGCACCGGTACCCGTGCCGCCGCCCATGCCGGTGGTGATGAAGACCATGTCAGCGCCCTGCAGCACTTCGGCGATGCGCTCGCGATCTTCGATGGCAGCCTGACGACCGACTTCCGGATTGGCACCGGCGCCCAGGCCCTTGGTCACACCCGGGCCGAGCTGCAGAACGGTGCGCGCACCGATGTTCTTCAGCGCCTGGGCATCGGTGTTGGCGCAGATGAACTCGACGCCTTCAATGTTGCTCTTGGCCATGTGGTTCACGGCGTTGCCACCGCCACCACCGACACCTATTACCTTGATGACCGCTGTTTGCGGAACATTATCTACGAGTTCGAACATATCCCCTCTCCTTCCTTTTTTAGTTTTTTGCCTACTGCGTACCGCGGTTAAAAATTGCCCTGAACCCAGCGTTTGAGCCGTTCCAGTACAGGAGCCTTGGCGTCTTCGGAGTAGCCGAAGCTGCCTGTGGAAGCAGGCATGCCGTCGGACTGCTTCTGCAACCCGTACATCAGCAGGCCCACGCCCGTGGAATAGATGGGGTTGCGCACGACATCGGCGAGCCCCTTGACGCTGTGCGGCACGCCCAAGCGCACCGGCATGTGGAAAATCTCTTCGGCCAGCTCTACCGCGCCTTCCATCTTTGCGGTGCCACCAGTGAGGACGATGCCGGCTGGGATCAAGTCTTCGTAGCCGCTGCGGCGCAGTTCGGCCTGGATCAGGGTGAAGAGCTCGTCGTAACGGGGCTCGACCACCTCAGCCAGGGCCTGGCGCGACAGTTCGCGCGGCGGACGGTCGCCGACGCTAGGCACCTTGATGGTTTCTCCAGCACCAGCCAGCTTGGCCAGGGCGCAGGCGTAGCGGATCTTGATCTCTTCGGCGTACTGGGTCGGCGTACGCAGGGCCATGGCGATGTCGTTGGTCACCTGGTCGCCAGCAATCGGGATCACCGCGGTATGGCGGATGGCGCCCTCGGTGAAGATGGCGATGTCGGTGGTGCCACCACCGATATCCACCAGGCAGACACCCAGCTCCTTCTCGTCATCGGTAATCACCGAGTAGGCCGAAGCCAGCTGCTCGAGGATGATGTCGTCCACTTCCAGGCCGCAGCGGCGCACGCACTTCTCGATGTTCTGGGCGGCATTTACCGCGCAGGTCACCACATGCACCTTGGCTTCCAGGCGCACACCAGACATGCCCAGCGGCTCGCGCACGCCTTCCTGGTTGTCGATCACGTAGTCCTGGGCCAGGGTGTGCAGCACGCGCTGGTCGGCAGGAATGGCCACCGCCTGGGCGGCGTCCAGCACACGCTCGATATCGGCGCCGCTCACTTCTCGGTCGCGAATCGCCACGATGCCGTGGGAGTTCAGGCTGCGGATATGGTTGCCGGCGATGCCGACGAACGCCGAGTGGATGCGGCAACCCGCCATCAGCTGCGCCTCTTCCACGGCGCGCTGGATGGACTGCACGGTGGACTCGATGTTCACCACCACGCCCTTCTTCAGGCCGCGCGACGGATGGGTGCCAATGCCAACGATTTCCAGTTGGCCGTCGGCTGCGACCTCGCCCACCAGCGCCACCACTTTGGAGGTGCCGATGTCCAGGCCGACGATCATCTTGCCGCTCTGTACGCTTGCCATGGTTCTAACCTTCTCTCTCAATTCACTGCACGGCGACCGCTGCCGCCGCTGGGGCCTCGACCGGCGTCCGCCAGGCCACTGCAAGGCCGTTGGGGTAGCGCAGGTCGACGCGCTCGATGTTCGCTATCTGATCCTTCAGCGTTTTCTCGTAGATCGAGATGAAACGCCGCATCTTCTCCACCAGATGATCCCGCCCCAGCAGCAGCTCGACGCCCTGGCCGGTGGACAGGAACCAGCTACCGCGCTCACGCAGTTCCAGCCGGACGATGGAAAAGCCGAGCGGACGCAGCATCTGGCTGAGCATCTGGTATTGCTGCATCACTTGCTCCTGGGCCCGCTGCGGCCCCCAGAGCTGCGGCAGCTGTTCATAGTGGGCCAGCTCGCGCGGAGCAAAGGCCTGGCCCTGGTTGTTCAGGAGTGCCTCGTCGCCCCAACGAGCAATGGGCAGTTGTTCTTCCAGCCGGACCATCACCTGGTCCGGCCACACCCGGCGTACCTCTGCGTGGGCGATCCACGGCATCTGCTCCAGCTCGCGGCGCATGCCCGCCAGATCGATGCTGAAGAAACTCGCGGCGATGTACGGCGCGATTCGCTGCTGCACCGCCTGCTGGCTGATGTAGCTCAAGTCGCCCTGCACATTGACCTTGGCGATGGGCCGGTCGGCGTAAGGCAGCAGTCGCTGCGCCGCCTCATAGGCGCCGAAGCCGAGCACCGCCAGCATCACCGGCCAGACCAGTTTCCGCAGGAAGCCGAAGCTGGGCTTGGGTAGGCGCTGCGTCAGCGGTTCCTTCGCCACCATCCGACTGGCGCCACGCGGCATCGGCTTGCGCGGCGGAACGGCGCGACCGATTACGGGTTCCTGACGACGGATAGTGGCGCTTCGCATGGAATCAGCCCCTTGCCTCGACGCTGTCGGTCAGAATCGCCAGCACCAACTGCTGGAAATCCAGGCCCGCAGCGCGCGCGGCCATAGGCACCAGGCTGTGGTCAGTCATGCCGGGTGCGGTGTTGACTTCAAGGAGCCAGAAACGCCCTTCAGCGTCCTGCATCACATCGGCCCGGGCCCAGCCCTGGATGCCGAGGGTCTCGCAGGCGCGCGCGGTGAGCAGCTTCAGTTCCTCTTCCTTGTCCGCATCCAGGCCACAGGGGATCTGGTAGCGGGTATCACTGGCCAGGTACTTGGCGTCGTAGTCGTAGAAGGTGTGCGGAGTACCGAGACGGATGGGCGGCAGCACCTCGCCGCGCAGCCAGGCGATGGTGAACTCCGGCCCATGGATCCACTGCTCCACCAGCACCTGCGGGTCGTAAGCGCCAGCATCACGCCAAGCCTCGATGAGTGCCTCGACGTTCTCCACCTTGGCCATGCCGATGCTGGAGCCTTCGTGGGCGGGTTTGACGATCAGCGGGAAGCCCAACTCGGCGGCAGCCTGGCGGCAATCCTGCTCGCTGGCGAGTACGGCGTGGCGCGGCGTCGGGAGACCGAGGCTGACCCACAACTGCTTGGTGCGCAGCTTGTCCATCGCCAGGGCTGACGCCAGGATGCCGCTGCCGGTATAGGGAATGCCCAGGCACTCCAGCAGACCTTGCATGCTGCCGTCTTCGCCGCCACGGCCGTGGAGGATGATGAAGGCGCGGTCGATCTTCTCTGCCTGCAAGCGCTGCAGAAGGTCATCACCCACATCGATGCCGAAAGCATCCACACCCGCGGCCTGCAGAGCCTGCAGCACCATGGCGCCGGACTTCAGCGACACTTCGCGCTCAGCGCTCTTGCCGCCGTAGAGCACGGCAACCCGACCGAACGCAGCCGGTTCGAGGGTGGATTTCAATTGCGCGCTCATTTCGTCTTCCTCTTGGCGGCGTCAGCAGGCTGACCGCCAAACAACGGGTTCTGAATCAGTTGTGGCGCCAGCGCGCCGATGTCACCGGCACCCTGGCAGAGCAGAATGTCGCCGGGACGCAGCAGCGGCTTGACCAGCGGCGCCAGGTCAACGCCACGCTCGATATAGATCGGATCCAGTTGGCCGCGCTGACGGATGCTGTGGCAGAGCTGACGGCTGTCGGCGCCGGGGATCGGCTCTTCGCCGGCCGGGTAGACCTCCATCAGCAGCAGCACATTGGCTTCGCCCAGCACCTGTACGAAATCGTCGTACAAGTCGCGGGTACGGCTGAAGCGGTGCGGCTGGTAGACCATCACCAGGCGACGCTCCGGCCAGCCACCGCGAACGGCCTTGACCACCGCAGCCACTTCGCGCGGATGGTGGCCGTAGTCATCCACCAGCATCACGCTGCCGCCTTCCACTTCCAGCTCGCCGTAGACCTGGAAGCGCCGGCCCACCCCTTGGAAGCCGGACAGGCCCTGGACGATAGCTTCATCGCTGATGCCCTCGTCGGTAGCGATGGCAATGGTGGCCAGGGAATTGAGTACGTTGTGGTTGCCCGGCATGTTCACCGAGACATCCAGCGGCTCGCGGTCCTTGCGCAGGACGGTGAACCAGGTGCGCATGCCTTCCTGGCGCACGTTGATGGCGCGCACGTCTGCGTCCTCGGAGAAGCCGTAGGTCACAGTGGGGCGTGCCACCTGCGGCAGAATCTCGCGGACCACCGGGTCGTCTACGCAAAGCACGGCCAGGCCGTAGAACGGCAGGTTGTGGAGGAACTCGACGAAGGTTTTCTTCAGCTTGTTGAAGTCCCCCTCGTAGGTACTCATGTGATCGGCGTCGATATTGGTGACCACTGCCACCATCGGTTGCAGATGCAGGAAGCTGGCGTCGCTTTCGTCGGCCTCAGCCACGAGGTAACGACTGGTGCCGAGCTGGGCATTGGTACCCGCGGCGTTCAGTCGGCCACCGATGACGAATGTCGGGTCGAGGCCGCCAGCGGCGAAGACCGACGCAATCAGGCTGGTGGTGGTGGTTTTCCCGTGGGTGCCGGCGACGGCGATGCCATGGCGGTAGCGCATCAGCTCGGCGAGCATTTCGGCACGCGGCACGACCGGGATGCGGCGCTCCAGGGCAACCGCAACCTCGGGGTTGGACTTGTTGACGGCGCTGGAGACTACCAGCACGTCGGCGTGCTCGGCATTCTCGGCGCGGTGACCGATGAAGATCTGCGCCCCGAACTTTTCCAGGCGCTCGGTTACGGCCGAGGTCTTGAGGTCAGAACCGGATACCCGGTAGCCAAGGTTCAGCAACACCTCAGCGATCCCGCACATACCCACACCGCCAATACCGACGAAATGGATACGACGGATGCGACGCATCTCCGGCTGCGGCATGGCTTTCTGACTTTCAACCATTGGCCACCTCCAGGCAGATCTCGACCACAGTACGGGTGGCGGCAGGTTTGGCCAGACGGCGGGCGGTAGCGCCCATGGCCTTGAGTTTCTCGGGCTGCATCAGGACCTCGGTCAGCTGAGCGGCCAACTTGGCCGCGTCAGTGGAATGTTGCGGAAGAAGGACAGCCGCGCCCTCCTTCGCCAGATAATCGGCATTGCGCGACTGGTGATCGTCGATCGCATGGGGCAGCGGCACCAGGAACGATGGCAGTCCAGCGGCTGCCAGTTCGCTCACGGTCAGGGCACCCGCACGGCAGATGACCAGATCGGCCCAGGCATAGGCACGAGCCATATCCTTGATGAAGGGCGCGACCTCGGCTTCGACCGCAGCTTCGCGATAACGCTCCGCGGTGATCTCGTCATGTTTGCGCCCGGCCTGGTGGAACACCTCGGGACGCAAGTCCGCCGGTACTTTGGCCAAAGCTTCAGGCAGCAACTTGTTCAGCGGTTCGGCGCCCAGGCTACCGCCCAGCACCAACAGGCGCGGCTTGCGACCTGCCAGCGAATCACGCGGCGTCTCCAGGAACAGCTCCTCACGCACCGGGTTACCGGTGGTCCGCCGTTTGTCGCTTTTCCCGAAGGTTTCGGGGAAGGCTTCGCACACGCGGCTGGCAAATGGCGCCAGGCTGCGGTTGGCGGTGCCTGCCACGGCGTTCTGCTCGTGGATGATCAGTGGCACACCGGACAGGCGAGCGGCCAGACCACCTGGACCCGTGACATAGCCCCCCATGCCGAGCACGCAGATGGGTTTCAGTTCACGCACGATGCGACGTGCCTGGAACAGCGACTTCAGCAACTCGAACGGTGCCTTGAGCAGGGACTTCAGCCCCTTGCCACGCAAACCACTCACCTGAATGAGATGCAGCGGCAAACCGGCCTGGGGTACCAATTCGTTCTCGATACCTTTCGGCGTGCCCAGCCAATGCACCTTGAAGCCGCGCGCCTGAAACTCACGGGCGCAGGCCAGGGCCGGGAACACGTGGCCGCCGGTGCCGCCGGCCATGATCAGTACATTGCCGCTCATGGGCGCACCTCCTCGTCGAAGAAATCGCTCTCGACGAACTCCACTTCCTCATTGCCCAGTTGGGTACGCCGCTCCCACTCGATACGCAGCAGCAAGGCGAGGCTGACGCAGCAGATCACAAGGGAACTGCCGCCGTAGCTGAGGAACGGCAGTGTCAGCCCCTTGGTCGGCAGCAAACCGACGTTCACGCCGATGTTGATCAGCACCTGGCCGATCCAGAGGAAAGCCAGGCCATAGGCGACATAAGCGGAGAAGTACTGGCGCGCCTTCTCAGCCCAGAGACCTATATAGAGGGCGCGGACGCTTACGAAGACGAACAGGCCAACGGTGGCCAGGGCACCGATCATGCCCAGTTCTTCGGCCAATACCGCGAAGACAAAGTCGGTGTGGGCTTCCGGCAGGTAGAACTGCTTCTGGATGCTATTACCCAACCCCACGCCGAACCATTCCCCTCGACCAAAGGCGATCAGTGCCTGGCTAAGTTGATAGCCGGCACCGTACTGGTCAGCCCAGGGGTCGATGAAGTTGGTCAGACGCTGCATCCGGTAACTCTGACTGGTCATTACCAGCACGCCGGCGGCGAGTACCGCACCGACCAGAGGGATGAAGCGCAACAGGTTGATGCCACCAAGGAACAACATGGCGATGCAGGCGCCCACCAGCACCACGGTGGCACCGAAGTCCGGCTCGGCCAGCAGCAGCACCGCAATCGGACCCAGCACCAGCATCGGTTTGATGAAGCCGGTGAGCTTCTCGCGCACCTCATCCTGGCGACGCACCAGGTAACCCGCGATGAACATCACGGTGAACAACTTGGCCAGCTCAGACGGCTGCAGGTTGAACAGACCGAAGCCGATCCAGCGTTTCGCACCGTTGATCTCACGACCGATGCCAGGCAGCAGCACCAGGATCAGCAGAACGATGGCAGCCAGCATCAGCCGGGCGCCGTGACGCTGCCAGAAGGCCATGGGTATTTGCAGAGTGACCAAGCCCGCACTGAGGCCAATCGTCAGGTAAATCAGATGACGGATCATGTGGTACAGCGGGTTGCCGGACGAGGCCGCCGCGACCTCCGACGAGGCCGAGGTGATCATCACCAGGCCCAGGCCAAGTAGCGACAGGCAACCGGCCAGCAGCGGGAAGTCGATGTCGATGCCGCGGCGGCTGCGCAGCGGCGAGGGAGCGGCGAGTAGACGGGCCAGCATCAGGAGAGCCCCCCCACGGCTTGCGCGAACAGACGACCGCGTTCTTCGAAGTTCTTGAACATGTCCAGGCTGGCGCACGCCGGCGAGAGCAGCACGGCATCGCCGGCTTCGGCCAGCTCGGCGCAACGCTGCACGGCGTCCTCCAGGGTGCCGACCCGCACCAGAGGAACTGCGTCACCCAGAGCCTCGGCAATCAACTCGGCATCGCGCCCCAGCAGCACGACGGCGCGGCAGAAACGTGCCACCGGCGTCTTGAGTCCGGAGAAGTCCGCACCCTTGCCATCTCCACCGGCAATCAGCACCAGCTTGCCGTCGATGTCAGCTCCCAGGCCTTCGATCGCCGCCAGGGCCGCCCCGACGTTGGTGGCTTTGGAGTCGTCGTAGTAGGAAACGCCGTGCAGCTCACGTACCCACTGGCAACGATGGGCCAGACCGGCGAAGGTCCGCAGGGTGTCCAGCATGGGTTCGAACGGCAGGCCCACGGCATGTCCCAAGGCAAGGGCAGCCAGGGCATTGGACTGATTGTGGGCGCCGCGGACTTTCAGCTCGCGCACGGACATCAGCTTGTCGAATTGGTAGGCCAGGTACTTCTCGCCCTCTTCTTCGATAAGGCCGAAAGATTTGAAGTCAGGCTTGTTGAGGCCAAAGGTCCAGCAGGGCACCTGGTCAGCCACCAGCGGGCGCGACAGCGCATCGCCACGATTGACCACAACCTGGCGTGCGCCACGAAAGACACGGTGCTTGGCCAGATGATAGGCCTGCATGTCCGCGTATCGGTCCATGTGATCTTCACTGACGTTGAGCACCGTTGCCACCTCGGCGTTCAGCCGATCGGTGGTTTCCAGCTGGAAGCTCGACAGCTCCAGTACGTAGAGCTCGATGTCGTCGGCCAGCAAATCCAGTGCCGGCGTGCCGAGGTTGCCGCCCACGGCGACGCGCTTGCCGGCAGCCTTGGCCATGTCGCCCACCAGCGTGGTGACGGTGCTCTTGGCGTTGGAGCCGGTGATGGCAACAATCGGCGCCTGGGCATGTCGGGTGAACAGCTCAATATCGCCGGACAGTTTGGTGCCGCGTCGGGCGGCTTCCTGCAACGCCGGCGTGGCCAGCGCCAGGCCAGGGCTCACATAGAGCTCGCTGGCGCGACTGAGGAAGTCCGGATCAAGCTCGCCACAACGCACTTCCACCTGCGGGAATTGACTCTGGAGCGTCGCAAGTTCCGGCGGGTTCGCACGCGTATCGGCCACGGCAAACGGAACGCCTTGACGCGCCATGAAGCGCACCAGGGACATGCCGCTCTTGCCGAGGCCGACAACGATGCGGAACTGGTCGGAAGCGATCAGCGTCACTCTCGGTTACCTCAATTTCAGGGTGGCTAGGCCGATCAACACCAGAATCACAGTGATGATCCAGAACCGTACGATGACCCGGGGTTCGGGCCAGCCTTTCAGTTCGAAGTGGTGATGAATAGGAGCCATGCGGAAAACGCGACGACCGGTCAGCTTGAACGACGCGACCTGGATCATCACTGACAGGGTTTCCATGACGAACACGCCACCCATGATGAACAGCACCACTTCCTGGCGCACGATCACGGCGATAGTGCCCAGGGCCGCCCCCAGAGCCAGGGCTCCCACGTCGCCCATGAAGACCTGGGCCGGATAGGTGTTGAACCAGAGAAAGCCGAGGCCGGCACCCACCAGGGCGGCACAGAACACAATCAGTTCTCCCGCACCCGGTACATACGGGATGAGCAGGTACTCAGCGAATTTGATGTTGCCCGACAGGTAGCAGAAGATCCCAAGTGCGCCGCCGACCATGACGGTGGGCATGATGGCGAGCCCATCGAGACCGTCGGTCAGGTTCACCGCATTGCTGGAACCGACGATCACGAAGTACGTCAGCACCACGAAGCCGATGCCCAGCGGGATCTCGATGTTCTTCACCAACGGCAGGATCAGGGTGGTCTCGGCCGGAGTGCTGGCGGTCATATAGAGGAAGATCGCGGCGGCAATACCAAACACGGACTGCCAGAAGTACTTCCAGCGGCTCGGCAGGCCACGGGAGTTCTTCTCAATCACCTTGCGGTAGTCATCCACCCAACCGATGGCGCCGAAGGCCAGCGTCACGGCCAGCACCACCCATACATAGCGATTGGACAGGTCGGCCCAGAGCAGGGTACTGATGCCAATGGCAGTCAGAATCAGCGCGCCCCCCATGGTCGGCGTGCCGGATTTCGACAGATGCGATTGCGGGCCGTCGTTACGCACGGCCTGGCCGATCTGGCGAATCTGCAGGGTACGAATCATCCAGGGACCGAGCCAGAGCGACAGCGACAGGGCTGTCAGGACGCCGAGAATCCCGCGCAGGGTCAGGTACTGGAATACGCCGAACCCTTTATGAAACTGTTGCAGGTACTCAGCGAGCAGCAGCAGCATGATTAGTGAGCCTCCCCCGTCCCGCAAAGAGCCGCGACGACTTTGTCCATCGCTGCGCTGCGGGATCCTTTAATCAGAATTGTGGTGTTTGTGTCCTGCTCGCTGACCAGTGCCTGGATCAGGCTGGCCTGGTCGGCGAAGTGGCGCCCCAGGGCGCCGAAGGCAGTCACCGCATGCGCCATCAGCGGACCGACGGCGTACAAGGCGCTAACCTTGCCGCGCGCGTATTCGCCTACGTCACGGTGGCCCTGCTCGGCCCATTCGCCGAGCTCGCCCATATCTCCGAGCACCAGGATGGTGCGGCCGGAAAAGCCGGCGAGTATATCAACGGCGGCGAGCATCGACGCGGGGTTGGCGTTGTAGCTGTCGTCAATTACGCGCATGCCGCTGGTGGCGAGCTGCGCTGCGGCGCGGCCTTTGACAGGCTGCAGGTTTTCCAGGCCAGCCTTGATCCCGACCAACGGCACGCCCAGGGCATGGGCGGCTGCGGCAGCGGCCAGTGCGTTGGCGACGTTGTGCGCCCCCAACAGGTTGAGCTGGATGTCCGCTTCGCCGACCATGCCACGAAGGCTGAAGGCCATGCATCCGCGGGCATCCCGAGCCAGGTTCTCGGCACACACGTCGGCGCGCGGATCATCCAGACCGAAACTGATGACCTTCCGACCGGCAGCACGTGCGTACCAGATATCGAATGCACGGTCGTCGCGATTCAGAACAGCGATACCGTCAGACGGCAGCCCTTCGAGGATTTCACCCTTGGCCTCTACGATTTTCTCGGGCCCACCGAATTCCCCCACATGGGCAGTGCCGGCGTTGTTCAGGATCGCTACTTGGGGACGAGTCAGGCGTACCGTGTAGAGAATCTCGCCGACACGCGAAGCTCCGAGCTCGATGACCGCACTGTCGTGTTCGGCGCCCAGCTCCAGCAAAGTCAGGGGCACGCCGAGATCGTTGTTCAAGTTGCCGCGAGTAGCCAGCACGGCCCCCTGGGTCCGCAGGATGCTGGCGAGCATTTCCTTGACCGTGGTCTTGCCGCTGGAACCGGTGACCGCCGCAACGCGGCCTGTGAAGCCATCGCGATTGTAGGCACCCAGACGGCCGAGACCTTCGCGGGTATCGGCCACCAGCAGTTGCGGAATTGGAGCGTCAGCCACCTTGCGCTGCACCAGCGCCGCGACAGCACCTTTGGCGGCGACGTCCGAAAGGTAGTCATGCCCATCAAAACGCGGGCCGACCAAGGCAACGAATAGTTGTCCGGCTTCAATCTTGCGACTGTCGCTGGAGACGCCGGTAAAGGCGACGTCGGCCCCCACCAGCTCTCCCTGGAGCGGCGCGAGCAGTTCAGACAACTGGAAGGGCTTAAGCATGCGGCACCTCCCAGGCATCCAGCGCCTTGGCAGCTTCGTCCAGGTCGGAGAAGGGATGACGCACGCCAGCGATCTCCTGGTAATCCTCATGCCCCTTGCCTGCTAACAGCACCACATCGTCAACATTGGCGGAGGCGATCAGTTGGGTAATCGCCATACCGCGGCCGGCAACGAACTCAACGTTGTCGGCGTCGGCAAAGCCTGGGCGGATGTCACCGAAGATCTGCGCGGGGTCTTCGGTGCGCGGATTGTCATCGGTCACCAGCACCCGGTCGGCGAGGCGCGCGGCGACGGCCGCCATCAGTGGGCGCTTGCCGCGATCCCGATCACCGCCACAGCCGAACAGACAGAGCAGGTGACCCTGGACATGAGGACGCAGGGCTTGGAGAACTTTTTCCAGCGCATCCGGCGTGTGGGCGTAATCCACAACCACCAGGGGCTTCTCACCTCCCCCCAGGCGCTGCATACGGCCAATCGGGCCTTGCAGCGACGGCAGGACATGCAGCACGTCGGCCAGTGGGTAATCCATGGCCAGCAGCGCGCCAACCACGGCAAGCAGGTTGCTCAGGTTGAAACGGCCCAGCAGCGGGCTGCGCAGAAGGCCTTCCCCCTGGTGGGTAACGATGTGGGCACTTACACCGTGATCGTCGAAACGGGCTTCGCGGCAGTAAAGGAAGGCGCTGGAGTCTTCCAGGCTATAGCTGAACAAGCGCGAATCGTGCTGCTCTTTAGCCAGTTGGCGACCAAACTCGTCATCCAGGTTGACCACCCGCGCACGCAGGTTGGGCCAGCTGAACAGCCTGGCTTTGGCGGCCGCATAGGCCTCCATGGAACCGTGGTAGTCCAGATGATCACGGGACAGGTTAGTGAACACTGCTACGTCGAAGTCCAGGGCGGCAACCCGGCCCTGCTCCAAACCATGGGAAGAGACTTCCATTGCCACGGCTCGGGCAGCGGCCTGTTTCAGGTTGGCCAGCGTAGCTTGCACGGCCAGCGGGTCGGGCGTGGTGTGACGGCCGCTTTCCAGCTCGCCGTAGAATCCGGTACCCAAGGTACCGACAATGCCGCAACGCTCGCCCAATTGGTCAAGGGCCTGGGCCAGCAGTTGGCTGACACTGGTCTTGCCGTTGGTACCGGTGACGCCAACCAGGCGCAGAGCACGGCTCGGCTCGCCATAGAAGCGGCCGGCAATGGCCGACAGCTGACTGGCCAGGCCTTTGATCGGAATCAGTTCCGCGCCGACGACCTCAGGCACCTCGGCACCAGCAGTTTCATAGGCCACGGCGACTGCACCGCGCGCCACGGCGTCGGCGATATGGGCACGACCGTCGTGCTGTGCGCCGGGCACAGCCAGAAACAGATCGCCCGGACGCACCTTACGGCTGTCCAGCGTCAGTTCGCGAATCAGGGTGGCGCATTGTGCTTGGGGCAGTAGTTGGTTCAGTGGCATGGGCATCAGATCCGCCCTCCTTTGCCGGTAACCGCGTTTGCGGTTTGTTGTTCCTCGGTGGGTAGGTTGTCTGGCGCGATGTTCATCAGTCGCAGCGCGCCGGCCATGACCTTGCCGAACACCGGGGCAGAAACCAGGCCACCGAAATAGCCTGCCTTGCTGGGCTCGTCGATCACCACCACCATCGCGATGCGCGGATTTGTGGAAGGACCGAAGCCCGCGAATAGCGAGCGATAGGCGTTCTGGGTGTAGCCTTTGGTTCCTACGCTGGCTTTACGTGCCGTGCCACTCTTGCCGGACACGTGGTAGCCCGGCACTTGCGCTCGGAACACGCCGCGCGGCGCCTCGACCACCTGCTGCAGCATGACCTGCATGGTCCTGGCGACATCTTCGGGAATGACCTGGACGCCATCGGGGACGTTGTCCACCCGAGTCATCGACAGCGGCACCGCCTGGCCGTTGTTGGCCAAGGTGGCGTAGGCGTGGACCAGTTGGATCGCGGTGGTCGACAGGCCATAGCCATAGGACAGGGTCGCAGTTTCCGCCTTGCGCCATTCGCGGTGGTTGGGCAGATTGCCCACGCGCTCACCCGGGAAGCCAAGGCCGGTGTCCTGGCCCAAGCCGAGCTTGCGCATAGTGTCGTAGATAGCCTCGCCGCCGATGTCGAAGGCGATCTTGCTCATACCGACGTTACTGGAGTTGATCAGGATGCCGGTCAGGTCGAGGATCGGACCTTCGCTCCTGGAAACGTCCTTGATGGTGTAGCGGCCTATCTGCAGAGAGCCGGGGTAGACCTCAACCTTGTCCTCAGGCTTCCAGCGGCCGCTCTGTAGAGCAGCAGACATGGAAATCGGCTTCACGGTCGAGCCCGGCTCGAAGACGTCGATCATGGCGCGGTTGCGCATGGCCGCCGGCTGCAGGTTACGACGGTTGTTCGGGTTGTAGGTGGGCTGGTTGGCCATTGCCAGCACCTCGCCAGTCTTCACATCGACGATCACGAGGCTGCCCGCCTTGGCACCATTTTCTACCAGGGCGTTGCGCAGCTCCCGGTGGGCCAGGTATTGCAGGCGCAGGTCAATGGAGAGAGCCAGGGTCTTGCCAGGCTTGGCGTTGCGGGCAACCTGGACGTCCTTGATCAGACGACCACGGCGGTCCTTGAGCACCTGGCGCTTGCCAGGCACACCCGCCAACCACTCTTCGAAGGACAGCTCGACACCTTCACGACCGCGGTCATCGACATCCGTAAAGCCCACCACATGAGCGGTGACTTCACCCGCCGGATAGAAGCGGCGAAACTCTTCGATGCCGTAAACCCCCGGCAGCTTGTTGGCGATGATGGCCTGCCCCTGCTCCGGTGTAAGACCACGCACCAGGTACATGAACTCGCGGTTGGCGTTCTGCTCGATGCGCTGGGCAAAGCCCTTCGGATCCTGCCCCAGTGCCTGGGCGATCTTCGGCCACTCGCCGCGCAGCGCCATCAAATCCTTGGGATTGGTCCAGAGGGTAGTAACCGGCGTACTAACCGCCAGGGGCTCACCATTGCGGTCGGTGATCAGACCGCGGTGAGCGGGAATCGGGATATGCCGCACGCTACGTGCATCGCCATGCGCCTTGAGGAAGTCATGGTCAATCACGTGCAGGTCAACGATACGCCAGGAGATGGCACCGATCATGATGGCGAGCAAACCCAGGACGACCCGGAAGCGCCAGGGATAGAGCGCGCCTTCGAGTTTCATCATGGCGCCACCATCCGCACTTCAGCCGGATCGGGGATTCGCATCTTCAGCTGTTCGCTGGCCAGGGACTCGATGCGGTTGTGTGCAGTCCAAGTGCTCTGCTCGAGAACCAGGCGCCCCCATTCGGCCTGTGCCTTGTCACGCACACTGAGCTCCGAATAGAGCTCATTGAGTAGCTTGCGGTTCCAGTGGGCGCTGTACGACACCGCGATGGCGGACAACAGGACGCCCACGAACAGCATCAACATCAGCACGCTGCCGCCGGGCAATGGCTTGGCGTAGATGCGGCTCATCGCACCTTCTCCGCCACACGCATGACTGCGCTACGCGAGCGCGGGTTGGCCTTGAGCTCTTCGTCCGACGCATACTGCGGCTTGCCCAGCAGCTTCAAGCGCGGCTCGAAGACAGCCTGGCGAACCGGCAGGTCGCGGGGCAGCTTGTCGGCTTCGCCCTTGGCGTGTTTGCGCATGAACAGCTTGACGATGCGATCTTCCAGCGAGTGGAAGCTGATCACCACCAAACGGCCACCGACAGCAAGGGAATCGAGCGCGGCATCCAGCCCCTGTTCCAGGTCACCAAGTTCATTGTTGACATGAATGCGAATGCCCTGGAACGCGCGGGTTGCAGGATTCTTGCCCTTCTCCCAGGCGGGATTGGCGGCGGTCAACACAGCAGCCAGATCGGCGGTGCGTTCGAATGGTTTTTCGGCACGGCGCTGCACCACGGCGCGGGCCATTCGCTTGGCGAAGCGCTCTTCCCCGTATTCCTTGAAGACGCGGGCGATTTCGTCCTCGCCTGCGCTGGCAATCCACTGCGCGGCGCTCTGGCCACGACCAGGGTTCATGCGCATGTCCAGCGGACCATCGTTCAGGAAACTGAAGCCACGCTCCGGATCGTCGAGCTGCGGCGAGGACACGCCAAGGTCGAGCAGTACGCCGTCCACCTTGCCGCCCAAGGCACGCGCCCGCACCTCGTCACCCAGCTCGGCAAAGCTCCTTTGCACAATGACAAAGCGGCCGTCATCGGCCGCCAGAGCTTGCCCCGCTGCAATCGCTTGCGGGTCTTTGTCG
This sequence comes from Pseudomonas sp. OTU5201, assembly GCF_038440135.1. Classification (NCBI taxonomy): domain Bacteria; kingdom Pseudomonadati; phylum Pseudomonadota; class Gammaproteobacteria; order Pseudomonadales; family Pseudomonadaceae; genus Pseudomonas; species Pseudomonas sp. OTU5201. The sequence continues at coordinate 73,102 of NZ_JASATC010000009.1, forward strand.
AACCCCAACAAGCGCCCGCCGGGCCCGAGCCGCTCCAGAATGAGCCGACTATGCCCACCTCGCCCGAAGGTGCCATCCAGGTAGCAGCCGTCTGCGCGCAAGGCGAGCCCTTCCACTGCCTCTTCGAGCAGTACGGTGATATGGCGGAAGCTGCTGGTTGCGCTCACAGGATTAGGTCACGTAGTTCGTCCGGCAGACCGCCGGGTTGTTTGATTGCCATGAGATCCGCCTCGGAAATCGCGTTCCAGGCATCTTCATCCCACAGTTGAAATTTGTTCAGTTGGCCGACCAGCATGGCCCGCTTGTCCAGACTGGCGTGCTCACGCAGGCGCGGCGGAACAAGGAAACGCCCGGCGCTATCCAGTTCCAGGTCCACGGCATTACCGATCAGCAGACGTTGCAGGCGGCGAGTTTCCTCGCGCAGGGAAGGCAGCTCTCGCAGCTTGGTTTCGATGAGCTCCCATTCAGGCAGGGGATAGACAGTCAAACAGGGATCGACGGCGTCGATTGTCACGATGAGCTGCCCACCACAACGCGAAACGAGCTCATCACGATACCGACTTGGCATCGCGAGTCGCCCTTTGGCGTCGAGACTGATGGCGTTAGCTCCGCGAAACAAGGCTGCGCTCCCCCTTTGATTGGCTTTCCGTGCCAGTGAATCCCACTTCTACCCACTTCGCTCCACTTCCGCACACTATAGAAATGCGCAAGCCCCACCGTCAAGGCGCGCAAAAGCGGAAAATTCCTTACAGGACGGCAATTTAGCGAGGGTTCGGAAGGGATTGGGATGGTTATACCGGGGCAAAGACGGAGCAAAATCCAACACTTACAAGAGGCTGAACTTCGAACTTAAAGTAAATTGTTAAGAGTAAGATCTTTTCGGTATTTGTAAGGAGGGTAAGAGAACGCGAAAGAGCTAACGCGGAGGAGAAAGGAGAAAAAGCAGAGAGTCGATCTGTAAGCCGGGTTCTGTCGAGGACAGTCATTCATCTACGGCTGCCATCACTGACAGCCTTTAGCAACCTACCCGAATCCGACGCGGGCCACGCCATGGATTCCTATTTGGTCTTGCTCCGAGTGGGGTTTACCTAGCCACGAACTGTTGCCAGTCGTGCGGTGCGCTCTTACCGCACCTTTTCACCCTTACCGGCGCTTGCGCGCTTAGGCGGTTATTTTCTGCGGCACTTTCCGTAGGCTTGCGCCTCCCAGGCGTTACCTGGCACTCCGCCCTGTGGAGCCCGGACTTTCCTCCCTCTCAAAATCGCAGAACGAAATGAGACAGCGACTGTCCGATCGACTCTCCACCGCCAAGATTAACGGCAGGCGCTCCCAAGAACAAGCTCAGGAATCGCCCTGCCGCTCCAAGGCCGCCTGGTAGAGCAGATTCTTGCGCACGCCCGTGATCTCCGCCGCCAGCGCGGCAGCCCGCTTCACCGGCATTTCTGCGAGCAACAGGTCCAGAACTCGCAGCGCTTCTGCACTCAGAGCCCCCTCACCCTCCGGCGCCTGCCACCCCTGTACCAGCACGACGCACTCGCCGCGCTGCTGGTTTGAGTCCGCCGCCACCCAGCCACACAATTCATCCAGCGGTGCGCCCTTCAGCGTTTCGAAGGTCTTGGTCAATTCCCGCGCCAGTACCGCTGGGCGATCGCCACCGAATACGCCACGCATATCCTCCAAAGACTCCAGAAGTCGATGAGGCGCCTCATAGAAGATCAGCGTACGCGACTCTTCCTTTAACTCGTCCAACCGCCCACGGCGAGCATTGGCTTTGGCTGGCAGGAATCCCTCGAAAATGAATCGGTCCGACGGCAGACCGGCGGTCGACAGCGCTGCGATCAGTGCGCAGGCCCCGGGCACAGGCACCACTGCAATTCCCGCAGCACGCGCTTGTCGTACCAGGTGAAAACCCGGATCGGAGATGAGCGGCGTGCCCGCATCGGAAATCAGCGCCACGTCGTCCCCTGCCTGCAATCGCGCAAGGAAGCGCCCACCCTGATCCCGCTCGTTGTGTTCGTGACAGGCAGCCAGCGGTGTTTCGATGCCGAAGTGCTGCAGTAGACGGGCCGAGTGACGGGTGTCCTCGGCGGCGATCAACGCAACCTCTCGCAGTACCCGCAGTGCGCGGGCAGTGATGTCGTCGAGGTTACCGATAGGCGTTGCGACCACGTACAGCGTGCCGGAAGCGCCGCCACTGGCAGGGGAAAGAGTCACAAGCCACCTCGGAAAAGACTTAAAGCGCGCATTGTATCCCGATTCGCCGGCCCGACATCGCGCCTCAACCGGGGCTTGGGTACAATCGCGTCTTTCTTCAACGAGTATCGGGACCGATAAATGATCGCTTGCCTGCGTCCGCTCTCCGCCCTCTGCCTCGCCGGCCTGCTGGCTGCCTGCGCCAGTTCGCCCTCGTCCAGCCTTGGCGAACTGCCCCGCACCCCTCAGGCCAGCATCGAGCAACTGCTGCAGCAAGCCAGCGAAGCAAAGCCGGAAGAAGCCGCACTGCTGCGCCTGTCCGCCGCCGACCTCGCCTACAAACAGCAGGATATCGGTCGTTCGGCACGCATCCTGGAGCAGATCCCACTGGAGAGCCTGAAGCCCGCCCAGCAGATATTCGCCAGCACCCTGGCTGCCGAACTGGCCATGGCCCGCAACCAACCCAAGAGCGCCCTCAAGGCACTGAGCCATACCAGCCTCGACCACCTTGCCCAGCTACCCGTTGACCAGCAGGTGCGCACTCAACTAGTTCGTGCCCGCGCCCTGGAGGCCGACGGCCAGACACTCGCCGCCGCCCGCGAACGCGTGTTCATCGCTCCACTGCTTAGCGGCGAAGCCGCCAGCAACAACCATGAAGCAATCTGGGCACTGGTTTCCAGCCTGCCACTGGACCAATTGCAAGGCGGCGCCGACAAGGACCTTGCCGGCTGGCTGGAACTGGCGAGCCTGACCAAGACCTCGTCCACCCTGGAACAGCAGCAAGCCGCCATCGATAACTGGCGCGCCCTGAATCCGGACCACCCGGCCGCCAAGCAACTGCCGCAGGCCCTGACCAAACTCAAGGAAATTGCCGGCCAGCCGCTGACCAAGATTGCCCTCCTGCTGCCCCAGGAAGGCCAACTGGCCTCCGTGTCCCGCGCCTTGCGCGATGGCTTCCTGGCCGCCCATTACCAGGCGAAGCAGTCCGACCAGCAGCAACCGACCATTGAGCTCTACGACAGCTCCAAGCTGACGTCTATCGACGACTTCTACCGCCAAGCCCAGGCCGACGGCGTACAACTGGTAGTCGGTCCACTGGAGAAACCGCTGGTCAAGCAGCTGAGCACCCGAGAGCAACTACCCATCACCACCTTGGCACTGAACTACAGTGACTCGGGCCAGGAAGCTCCAGCCCAACTCTTCCAGTTTGGCCTTGCCGCCGAAGATGAAGCCCGGGAAGTGGCCCGTCGCGCCTGGGCTGACGGCATGCGTAGCGCCGTGGCCCTGGTGCCTCGCGGCGAGTGGGGGGATCGCGTACTGCGCGCCTTCCAGCAGAGCTGGCAAGCCGAAGGTGGTCGCCTTATCGCCGCCGAGCACGTCGACCAGCCGGTGGCGCTGGCCCAGCAGATCGCCGATCTGTTCCAGCTCCGCCAGAGCGAAGCCCGCGCCAAGCGCCTGCAGGGGACCCTGGGCGTACCGGTAGCCGCCCAACCGGCGCGCCGCCAGGACGTCGACTTCATCTTCCTCGCCGCTACTCCACAGCAAGCCCAACAGATCAAACCGACCCTGGCCTTCCAGTACGCTGGCGATGTACCGGTCTACGCCACTTCCCACCTCTATTCGGCAAGCAACGATCAGGCCCAGTACCAGGACCTGAACGGCATCCGCTTCTGCGAAACCCCCTGGCTGCTGAACGGCGACGATCCACTGCGCCAGCAGGTCGGCAACCAATGGCCACAAGCCGGCGGCAGCCTGGGACGCCTCTATGCCATGGGCGCAGACGCCTATCGCCTGGCACCGCGCCTAACGCAACTAAAAGTACTGCCGGAAACCCAAGTGGATGGCCTTTCCGGCCGACTGAGCCTCAACCCAGCCCGCCGTATCGAACGCCAGCTCCCCTGGGCTGAGTTCCGAAACGGCCAGGTCCAGCGCCTGAAAGACAGCGACTCTTGAGTGACAAACGCGCCCGCGGACAAGCGGCCGAAGCCCTTGCCCGCGCCCACCTCGAAGCAAACGGACTGCGCTTGCTGTCCCAGAACTGGCTGTGCCGTCGCGGCGAGCTCGATCTGGTCATGCTCGACGGCGATACAGTAGTATTCGCCGAAGTCCGCTACCGGCGTCATGCCGGCTGGGGTGGCGCCCTCGAGAGCGTCGATGCCCGCAAGCGCGAAAAACTGGCATACGCCGCCCAGCAGTTCCTCCAGCAGGAATCCCGCTGGGCCAAACACCCTTGTCGATTTGATGTGATTGCCGTCAATGCAATGGACGGTGATTCACCCCCGCGACTGACCTGGCTGAAGAATGCCTTCGACACCTGATCGGTCGCCCCACTGAAGGTCTTACCCGATGGACATGCAACCCCGTATTCGCCAACTCTTCCAAGCCAGCATCGACACCAAGCTGCAGGCCATGGAACTGCTGGCCCCGCACATCGAGCACGGCAGCATGGTGATGGTCCACGCGCTGCTCAATGAGGGCAAGATCCTGTCCTGCGGCAACGGCGGCTCGGCCGGCGACGCCCAGCACTTCTCCTCGGAATTGCTCAACCGTTTCGAGCGCGAACGCCCGAGCCTGCCCGCGATCGCACTGACCACAGACAGCTCGACCATCACCTCAATCGCCAACGACTACAGCTACAACGAAGTTTTCTCCAAGCAGATCCGCGCACTCGGCCAACCCGGCGACGTACTGCTGGCCATTTCTACCAGCGGCAATTCGGCCAATGTGATCCAGGCCATCCAGGCCGCCCACGACCGCGAAATGGTGGTAGTTGCCCTGACCGGGCGAGACGGTGGCGGCATGGCCTCATTGCTACTGCCCGAAGATGTGGAAATCCGCGTTCCCTCCAAGGTCACCGCGCGTGTCCAGGAAGTGCACCTGCTGACCATCCACTGCCTCTGCGACCTGATCGACCGTCAACTGTTTGGGAGTGAAGAATGATCCGTTCCCCCCTGATTCTCGCTGGCCTCGCCCTCTGCCTCACGCTTTCCGGCTGCGGTGGCCGCACCATTGGCAAGACCATCGACGACCAGTCCACGCCATCCAAGGTGCGCGCGAAAGTCGAGGCCGCCAGCGCTGACCTGAAGACCAACTCGCACATCGTGGTCTCCAGCTACAACGGCGTAGTGCTGCTCGCAGGCCAGACGCCGCGCGCCGACCTCAAGGAACTGGCCGGACAGGCTGCCCAGAGCGCTCAGGGCGTACGCCGCGTGCACAACGAACTGCAAGTCCTGCCGCCCTCCTCCACCCTGGCGCGCATGAATGACAGCACCATCACCACCAAGATCACCACCCAACTACTGGCCGACGGCAAGGTTCCCAGTTCGCAGATCAAGGTGGTGACCGAGAACGGAATCGTCTATCTGCTAGGCCTGGTCACCCGTCAGGAAGCCCAACTGGCCACCAGCATCGTTCAGAGTGTTTCCGGCGTACAGAAGATCGTTCGACTCTTCGAATACACCAACTGACCCCTGCGGCAGGCATAAAAAAGGCGATCCGAGGATCGCCTTTTTTCTTACTTGACCACTTTCAGACTGGGCCGGCCGCTTGGGCGCGAGGAGTCACCTCCCGAACTTGGCGGCTCATTACCGGAGGGGCCGTCATCGTCAGGCTCCGGATCGTCCCCGGGAAGCGGCGACTCAAGGTCGAAGACCATACCCTGTCCATTCTCTCGGGCATAGATGGCCATGACCGCAGCCGAAGGGATGTAGAGGCTGTGGGCAACCCCACCGAAGCGACCCTCGAAGCTTACCGCGTCGTTGTCCATATGAAGATGGCGCACGGCACTGGGAGAAACATTGAGCACGATCTGGCCATCATTGGCGTAGCCCGGTGGCACCTGCACACCCACATGCTCGGCGTTGACCAGCAAGTGCGGCGTGCAGTTGTTATCAACGATCCACTCGTAGAGAGCACGGACCAGGTAGGGACGACTGGAATTCATCTTGGTCTCCTCAGCGCATATCGCGCTCGGCGGCGGACAAGCTGGCCAGGAAGGAGTCTCGAGAGAAGGCCCGCTCCATGTAGTCCAGAAGCGGCTTGGCCGGCCGTGGCAGCTCGATACCCAGCACGGGAAGGCGCCACAGAATCGGCAGCAAGCAGCAATCCACCAGGCTGAAATCTTCGCTCAGAAAATAGGGTTTGTCGGCAAATAGCGGCGATACGCCAGTCAGGCTCTCGCGAAGCTCTTTGCGCGCCAGCGCCTTCTCGGCGTCCTTGCTGCGCGGATCAAGGATGCGATCCACCAGTGAGCACCAGTCGCGCTGTACTCGATGGATGAGCAGGCGAGTATTGGCTCGAGCCACCGGATAGACGGGTAACAATGGTGGATGGGGATAGCGCTCTTCGAGGTACTCCATCACCACAGTGGACTCATAGAGCGCCAGATCGCGATCTACCAGGGTTGGCACGCTGCCGTAGGGATTGACCTCGGCCAACTTGGGCGGGCAACGGCCCGGCTCGACATTGATGATCTCGGCAGCGACCCCCTTCTCGGCGAGCACAATGCGCACACGATGGGAGTAGTGGTCGGCAGGGTCGGAATAACAGGCCAGCCTATTGGTGACGGCCATTGCGCCCTCCTCACTAGGGATTATTCAGGGGCAGAAAGACGCGCGCGCCCGATAAGGGCGCGCGGTTGTGAAACAGTCCAGCAGTGTATCAGTGCACGTCCTTCCAGTACTCGCGCTTGAGCAGATAGGCGAATACGAAGAAGAACGCCAGGTACAGCAGGACATAGGTCCCGACGCGCTGGCTTTCCAGCTTGACCGGATTGGCCGAGTAAGCAAGGAAGGTCACCAGATTCTGGACCTTCTCGTCAAACTCGGCTTCGGTCAGCTTGCCGGTCTTCGGCACCACGGTCAGCTGATCACAGGCTTCATGGGTGATTGGCGCACCAGTCAGCGGATCGAACTGCTTCTTGCCGTCCTCTACCACCTGAACCTGCTTGCAACCAATGACCTGACGGCCCTGCAGGCTGACCAGGACGTTCGGCATACCGACGTTCGGGAAGACCTTGTTATTCACGCCCCAAGGACGCGCAGGATCCTCATAGAAGGCACGCAGGTAGCTGTACAGCCAGTCAGTACCACGCACGCGGGCAACCAGGGTCAAGTCAGGGGGAGCCGCGCCGAACCATACCTTGGCGTCGTTGGGCTGCATGCCGATCTTCATGTGGTCGCCGATCTTGGCGCCCGTGAAGACCAGGTTCTGCAGCATCAGCTCTTCGGAAATGCCGAGATCCTTGCCTACGCGCTCGTAGCGCTGGAACTTGGCACTGTGGCAGCCCATGCAGTAGTTCGCGAAAGTACGCGCGCCATCCTGCATCGCAGCCTTGTCGGTCAGGTCGATGTCGACCTTGTCCAGATGCACATCATTACCGCCGGCAGCGAAGGAAAGAGCCGGCAGCGCAGCAAATACAAATGCAGCAAATAGCTTTTTCATTAGCCCGTCACCCTTTCCGGAACCGGTTTGGTTTTTTCCATCCTGGTGTAGAACGGCATCAGGATGAAGTACGCGAAGTACAGGATGGTGCACACCTGCGACAACAACGTACGGCCCGGAGTCGGCGCGAGAACGCCCAGCACGCCAAGGATGATGAAGGAGACGCAGAACACCAGCAGCCAGATCTTGCTCAGCCAGCCCTTGTAGCGCATCGACTTGACGGGGCTACGATCCAGCCACGGCAGCACGAACAGTACAGCGATGGCAGCACCCATGGCGATTACGCCGAGGAGCTTGTCTGGTACCGCACGAAGAATCGCGTAGAACGGGGTGAAGTACCATACCGGCGCGATGTGTTCAGGAGTCTTGAACGGGTTCGCCTGTTCGAAGTTCGGCTTCTCGAGGAAGTAACCGCCCATTTCCGGGAAGAAGAACACTACGAAGCAGAACACGAAGAGGAACACCACGACACCGACGATGTCTTTCACGGTGTAGTAGGGGTGGAACGCGATGCCATCAATCGGCACTCCGTTCTCGTCCTTCTTCTTCTTGATGTCCACGCCATCCGGGTTGTTCGAACCCACTTCGTGCAGGGCCAGGATGTGCAGCACAACCAGGCCGAGCAGGACGATCGGCAGAGCGATCACGTGCAAGGCGAAGAAACGGTTCAGAGTGATACCGGAGATCAGGTAGTCACCTCGGATCCACTGGGTAAGGTCATCACCCACCACCGGGATAGCGCCGAACAGGGAGATGATCACCTGAGCACCCCAGTAGGACATCTGGCCCCAGGGCAGCAGGTAACCCATGAAGGCCTCGGCCATCAGGGCGAGGTAGATCAGCATGCCGAAGATCCACACCAGCTCACGCGGCTTCTGGTAGGAGCCGTAGAGCAGGCCGCGGAACATGTGCAGGTAGACAACGACGAAGAATGCCGATGCACCGGTGGAGTGCAGGTAGCGGATGATCCAGCCGTACTCCACGTCGCGCATGATGTACTCGACCGACGCGAAGGCCTCTTCGGCGGACGGAGTGAAGCTCATGGTCAGCCAGATACCGGTAAGGATCTGGTTGACCAATACCAGCAGTGCCAGCGAACCGAAGAAGTAGAAGAAGTTGAAGTTCTTCGGGGCGTAGTACTTGCTCAGATGGTCTTCCCACATCTTGGTCGCGGGGAAGCGCGCATCGACCCATTCCATGAATTTGCTCATCAGGCCTTCTCCTGGTCCACACCGACGACGATGACGTCATCCGACTCGTACGAGTACGGCGGCACCGGCAGGTTCAGAGGCGCGGGCTGCGCCTTGTAGACACGACCGGCGAGGTCGTAGCGGGAGCCGTGGCAGGGGCAGAAATAGCCGCCGACCCATTCGGCACCCAGGTCAGCCGGCGCGACTTCCGGACGGAAGGACGGCGAGCAGCCGAGGTGGGTACAGATACCGACCAGCACCAGGATTTCCGGCTTGATCGAGCGGCTGACTGGATCCACGTAGGTCGGCTGCACCGAAGCCTTGGAGTCCGGGTCGGCCATGCTACCGCTGAGCTTGCCCAGATTGGCCAGGATCTCTTCGGTACGACGCACAATGAACACCGGCTGACCGCGCCATTCGGCGATGATCTGCTGGCCTGCCTCGACCTTGCTTATATTCACCTTGACCGGTGCACCCGCGGCCTTGGCCTTGGCACTGGGCAGCCATGACCCCACGAACGGGACCGCAGCCCCCACCGCTCCCGCCGCACCGACCACGGACGTGGCCGCTACGAGGAAGCGACGCCGGCCTGCATTCACGCCGTCATTGCTCATTCAGTCGTCTCCCATCAGCTTCTGTGGCCTGTTGTTCAGGCCTCTACTAAGTAAAAAATCGAGCCGCGCAAAAAATTCGCCAAATGGTAAAGAAAACCCCCTTTGCTGACAAGGTAATAGCCGGATACAAATAGGCCGAAAGCCTTGAATGACGCGGGATTCGCACGTGCGACAAGCTGTCGCACGCCATAACTTTTAGCGCATAAAAAAACGCCCAGCTCCGAAGAAACTGGGCGTTCTTTGCAAGCGCTGAATTAACGCTTGGAGTACTGCGGACGCTTACGCGCTTTGCGCAGACCGACTTTCTTACGTTCAACTTCGCGAGCGTCGCGAGTCACGTAGCCGGCTTTACGCAGCGAGCTGCGCAGGGTTTCGTCGTATTCGATCAGAGCGCGGGTGATGCCGTGGCGAATAGCACCGGCCTGACCGCTTACACCACCGCCAACGACGGTAACGTAGATATCGAATTTCTCGACAGTCTCGGTCAGCTCCAGCGGCTGACGCACGACCATGCGAGCGGTTTCGCGACCGAAGAAGGTATCCAGGGTGCGATTGTTGATGGAGATCTTGCCAGTACCCGGACGCAGGAAGACGCGCGCGGTAGCAGTCTTACGACGGCCAGTGCCGTAGTTTTGAGTCGCCGACATAATGAACTATCCCGTTAAATCTTCAGTTCTTGGGGCTGCTGAGCGGTGTGCGGGTGAACAGCACCCTTGTACACCTTCAGCTTGCGATACATGTCGCGACCCAGCGGGTTCTTCGGCAGCATGCCTTTCACCGCGGTCTCGATCACGCGCTCAGGGGCTTTGGCAATCAACTTCTCGAAGTTGATTTCCTTGATGCCGCCCGGGAAACCGGAGTGCGAGTAGTACATCTTGTCGGTAGTCTTGGCACCGGTAACACGAACCTGCTCGGCATTGATCACGACGATGTAGTCGCCGGTATCAACGTGAGGGGTGTACTCCGGCTTGTGCTTGCCACGCAGACGGCTGGCAATTTCGGTGGCCAGACGACCCAGGGTCTGACCTGCAGCGTCGACGACGTACCAGTCGCGCTTAACAGTTTCCGGTTTTGCAGTAAAAGTCTTCATTCGCTATAGCCTCAGGGGCCGCCCTGAAAATAAGACGGCGGATCTTACTGAATAGTGCTCGCCCTGACAAGGTCAGAGACAGCCGGAAACAGACGCTATCGGGGGCTCGGGTCAGCGCGTCCGCTACGGCATAGGGTTTTCGGCAGGCTAGGCATCCCCGCCTTCCTTCTCTGCAGGCTAGGCATCCCCGCAAAGAAAGCCGCGAAATTATGCCGATTGCAGGAAAAATTTCAACCTGATTTCATTCAACCTTTATGAAAACGCTGGAGGCAGCGATGGAATACCGCCAACTCGGCCGCACTGACCTCAAGGTCAGCAGCCTATGCCTGGGCACTATGACCTGGGGTGAGCAGAACACAGAGTCAGAAGCCTTCGCTCAGATCGAGCGCGCCAAGTCGTATGGCATCAACTTCATGGACACGGCGGAGATGTACCCCGTACCGCCGCGTGCCGAAACCTACAGCGCCACCGAAACCATCATCGGTAACTGGTTCGCCAAGCGCGGCGACCGTGCGGAGTGGGTCCTGGCAAGCAAGGTAGCCGGCCCCGGCAACGGCATCAGCCATATCCGCGACGGCAACCTGAAGCACAACCGCCAGCACATCACCGCCGCACTGGACGCCAGCCTGAAGCGCCTGCGTACCGACTGGATCGACCTCTATCAGTTGCACTGGCCCGAACGCAGCACCAACTTCTTCGGTCAGCTCGGCTATCAGCACAAAGAGGACGACTTCACCCCGCTGCAGGAAACCCTGGAAGTGCTGAGCGAGCAGGTCAAGGCTGGCAAGATTCGCCATATCGGCCTGTCCAACGAAACACCCTGGGGCACCATGAAGTTCCTCCAGCTCGCCGACCAGCTCGGGCTGCCGCGCGCCGCGTCCATTCAGAACCCCTACAACCTGCTCAACCGCAGCTTCGAAGTGGGCCTGGCGGAAGTGGCGATTCGCGAGCAGTGCGGGCTGCTGGCGTATTCACCAATGGCCTTCGGCATGCTGTCCGGCAAGTACGAGAACAGGGCGCGCCCGGCCAATGCGCGGATCACGCTCTTCAGCCGCTTCACTCGCTACACCAACCCGCAGTCCCAGGCGGCTTGCTCGTGCTACGTGCAACTGGCTCGCGAACACGGACTGGATCCAGCGCAAATGGCCCTGGCATTCGTCACAGCCCAGCCTTTCGTGACCAGCAATATCATTGGCGCCACCTCGCTGGAACAGCTGGAAGCGAACCTGCACAGCAGCGAGCTGAAACTGTCCGAAGCCGTGCTGGAGGGCATTGCCGCCATCCATAAAGGCCAGCCAAACCCAGCCCCCTGAAAACGCAGAAGCCCGGCACGTGCCGGGCTCCTCGTATCCACCGCCGCCTTACACCAGGGATCGGGCAATGATTTCCTTCATGATTTCGTTGGTGCCGGCGTAAATCCGCTGCACGCGCGCGTCCGCCCAGGCCCGCGCTACCGCGTATTCCCACATGAAACCGTAGCCGCCGTGCAACTGCACGCACTCGTCCAGCACTTTGCACTGCAGGTCGGTTCCCCAGTACTTGAGCATCGCCGCGGTGGGCACATCCAGCTTGCCATCCAGATGCAACTCCAGGCACCGATCGACGAATACACGACCGACCTGGATTTCAGTGGCCATCTCGGCCAGCTTGAAGCGGGTATTCTGGAACTCTGCGATGGATTTGCCGAAGGCCTTGCGCTCACGGGTGTAGTCCAGGGTCCAGTTCAGCGCCGCTTCCGCCGAGGCCAGTGCGCCGATGCCCACGGTCAGACGCTCCTGGGGCAGCTCCTGCATCAGATAAGCGAACCCCATACCGGCTTGACCCAGCAGGTTCTCCTTTGGCACACGGACGTCCTGGAAGAACAGCTCGGCAGTGTCCTGGGCCTTCATGCCGACCTTCTCCAGGCGCTTGCCCTTCGCGAAGCCGGGGGTACCCGCTTCGACCAGGAACAGGCTGGTGCCCTTGGCGCCCGCCTTGGGGTCGGTCTTGGCCACCACAATCACCAGGTCGGCAAGAATGCCGTTAGTGATAAAGGTCTTGGAGCCATTGATAACATAGTCGTCGCCATCCAGTACCGCAGTGGTCTTCACTCCTTGGAGGTCCGAGCCAGCGCCAGGCTCGGTCATGGCGATGGCAGTCACCATTTCACCGCTGACCAGCTTGGGCAGGTACTTCTTCTTCTGCGCCTCGGAGCCGTAATGCAGGATGTAGGGTGCAACGATATCGGAATGCAGCGAGAAGCCGATGCCGGTCAGCCCCAGGCGGCCGATCTCCTCAATCACCACCGCGCTGTACAGGAAGTCGGCAGCCATGCCGCCATACTCCTCCGGAATGTGCGAGCAGAGCATGCCGGCCTCACCCGCCTTGTTCCACAGGGTGCGATCGATGTGGCCGTCTTTCTCCCACTGATGGTGATAGGGCACCGCCTCCTGTTCGAGGAACTTGCGCACGCTGTCGCGGAAGAGTTCGTGGTCAGAGCTGAACAGGGTTCTCGGGATCATGGCATCACCTTGGAATGACACTGTGGTCATGTGGGTTCGGAGGCCACCGACTCTAGGTCAGTCCCCTCCCCCGCCACACTGGACACTTAGGACAAAAAATAAGACGATCCAGCCGGAGAATGACCGCTTTCCCCTAATAAGAACAACACCATGAGTAATTCGCAGTCCCCTAACCTTCGGCAGGTCAGCATCCTGGCCATCGATGGTGTCTTCGCCTCCACCTTGATGCAGGCCAAGGACTTCTTCCACATGGCCAGCCTGCGCTTCGGCAAACTGCAGGGCAAGGGCCTCACCCCCGCGTTCCAGATCCACTTGGTCAGCCCTGATGGCCGGCCAGCGGATAGCTTCAGTGAAGTACAACTTCCGGTAGACGGGCCTCTGGACGACGCGGAAATCATCATCATCCCAGCCTTCTGGGGCGACTTCGACGCCCTGCTCGCGCGTTATCCACAGGTCTGCGGTTGGCTGCGAGAACGCCATGCCGCCGGTAGTGCAATCTGCGGCGAGGCCACCGGGGTATTCTGGATGGCCCAGGCCGGCCTGCTGGACGGCAAGGAGGCAACGACCTACTGGCGCTTCTTCGGAGAGTTCGCCGAGCGCTTCCCCAAGGTTCTGCTGAACCAGGACAAGCACCTCTCCGACGCTGACAACCTCTACTGCGCGGGTGGTGTCACCTCGGCCTGCGACCTCTACATCTACCTGATCGAACGCTTCTGCGGCGCCGGCATCGCCCAGGCGGTCGCCCGCGACATCCTCTACGAAGTACAGCGCAGCTACACCCCGGGCCGCATCGGCTTCGGCGGGCAGAAGCTGCACCACGACATGACCATCCTGCAGATCCAGCAATGGCTGGAAGATCACTTCGCCGACAAGTTCCGTTTCGAGGATGTGGCCCGCGACCATGGCATGAGCATTCGCAACTTCATGCGGCGCTTCCAGGCGGCTACCGGCGACAAGCCCCTGCACTATCTGCAGCGGTTACGCATCGAAACGGCGAAAGGGCTGCTCTCGGCTACGCGCAAGAGCATCAAGACCATCAGTTACGAAGTGGGCTACGACGACGCCAGTTTCTTCGCCAGGCTGTTTCGCCAGCACACCCAGCTTTCTCCGAATCAGTACCGCCGTCAGTACCAGCAAAAAGGAGAATGACGCCGCCATTCCAAGGATAGGTTGGCCACCAGCGCCACCGCCCTATGATCGGCCCATGCCCGAACGGGATGCCCCGAACCCGCGCCAGCCTCGGCACGGGAGGACAACAACAAGAAAAGGTCCATCGCCATGCGCCGCTACCTGCTTGCCCTGCTAGCCGCCTGCAGCCTTACCGCTGCGGCGGACGACACCTGGAAACCCTTCCCCTATGACCAGTCCGCCTACGACTACTCCGGCGACAAGCTGCGTGAGGCCTGGCCGCGCCTGACTCGAGGGTTCGGCCCGAACTACCCCTACCCGGATGCCGACTGGGTGGTGACCATGGCCAGCAAGTACCCGAAGGCCCTGGAACTGACTGTGACTGGCAATACCGGCTTTACCGGCAAGCCCGAGGAAGCCGAGGCTTATGCAGCCAAGCTGCAGGACGTCTGGCGCCTGATGTTCCGGGGGGAATTCGCCAAAGCCAAGAAGCAGGGTCTGGCGCTGGGCGTCGGCGGCCAGGTGCCAGCCATGTTCGCCCAAGTGGTTTATGCCATGTTCCTGGTGCCCGATCAGACGGAGAAGCATCAACTGTTGGAAGAGGTGATCCGATACACCGACGAAGCCGGCGACCTGGTCAAGGCAGATGTGGTCGCCCAGTTCGGCCGGGCCTACGCCAAGGCCCGCTTGGGTGAAGAGCTGCCGGTACCGGTAGTGCTCAAGCGCGGCTATACCAGCCAGATTCCAGATGAGCTCGATGCCCTGCTGAAAACGCAACCACAGCAGCCTTTCGCTCTCGCCCTATATGGCGGCTACGAGGCTGGCGTGATCCGCAAGGTGGGCAAGCTGGTGGGCAAGATGACCTACGGGGTCAGCTCGGACAAGATGGAGCAGTACTTTGCCCGCTCCTTCAAAGCCACCGACGACCTGCCCATTGGCCACTACGAGTACGCCAACGCACTGGAATACGTGTACGGCGAGGACGAGGAAGCCAAGGCGCTGGAACACCTGAGGAAGGCGGTGGCAATCAAGCCGATCAACGCCATGGAAGCGCTGGAAGTCGCCCATGCGCAACGGCTGCTGAAACAGCAGGAGCAGAAGCTGGCGCAGAACTGAAATACCCAGGCGAAAATGAGAAAGGCTGCCTTCGGGCAGCCTTTTTCTTGCGCGTGTTCCTCAGGGCTTGTGCGGCCTGGAAAGGAACTCGTGGGACTGCATCTCGAGCAGGCGGCTGAGGGTACGCTGGAACTCGAAGTTCAGGCGGCCACCGGAATAAAGATCCTTCAGCTCCACTTCAGCGGAGATGATCAGCTTCACGTTGCGGTCGTAGAATTCGTCCACCAGGTTGATGAAGCGCCGCGCCATGTCGTCCTTGGCCACGCCCATCTGTTCGACGTTGGCAAGGATCACCGCGTGGAAGATCTTGCCCAGTTCGATGTAGTCGTTCTGGCTGCGCGGGCCATCGCAAAGCTCACGGAACTCGAACCAGGCGACGTCTTCGCAGACGCGCACGGTGCGGATTTCGCGATTCTCGATCATCAGGACTTCGTTTTCCTGAGCCATCGTGCAGTCCGGCAGCAGGCTCTTGAAGCTGCGACTCAGGCTGGCCTCGGCCTCGGTGTCCAGCGGGAAGTGGAACAATTCCGCCTGCTCGAGGGCGCGCAACCGA
Source organism: Pseudomonas sp. OTU5201 (assembly GCF_038440135.1). Taxonomy (NCBI): domain Bacteria; kingdom Pseudomonadati; phylum Pseudomonadota; class Gammaproteobacteria; order Pseudomonadales; family Pseudomonadaceae; genus Pseudomonas; species Pseudomonas sp. OTU5201. The sequence goes on from NZ_JASATC010000009.1 coordinate 88,929, forward strand.
TAGTCCACGCCACTGTCAACGTTGACGATATCGGTGTGCTCCTTGAGCAGCGCGATGGCAGGCAGGAACCGCGCCCGCTGCAGGCCGTCCTTGTAGAGGCCATCAGGGACAATGTTCGAGGTCGCCACCAGGCTGACGCCGTTCTTGAACAGCTCCTCGAGGAGCGTGGCCAGAATCATGGCGTCGGTGATATCGGAGACGAAGAACTCGTCGAAGCAGATCACTCGGGCTTCATCGGCGAAACGCTTGCCAATGATGGTCAGCGGGTTCTTTTCGCCCTTGAGGGTCTTCATCTCCTCATGAACGCGCTTCATGAAGCGGTGGAAGTGGGTACGCATCTTCTGCTTGAACGGAAGTGCATCGTAGAAGGTATCCACCAGGTAGGTCTTACCGCGACCCACTCCACCCCAGAAGTACAGGCCCTTCACCGGGCCCTGTCGCTTCTTGCCGAACAGGCCACCCAGCAGGCCGGGCTTGCTGCGCCCGTCGGCGATCAGGTCGTCATACAGCCGCTGCAAGTGGCGAACAGCCGTTTCCTGCGCAGCATCGTGGAAGAAATCCGGCCGTTTGAGATCGGCCTGGTAGCGCTCGAGGGGGGTCATGATCGGTAGCAAGGCAACGAAAAACGGGGCGAGTACTTTAGAGCCTGCCCCGTGGATTGGCAATTGGCCGGCAAAGCCGGCCGCTGGAAAGGCCGTTATTCCTGGGACGCGAGAGCCGCATAGAGGCGCTGGATAGCTGCATCGCAGGCCGCTGCGTCGGCAAAAGCCGGGCTGGAAGCCACCTGCTCGTCATCCAGCCAGATACCGAAGGCTTCGCCTTCAACACGCAGGTCCAGTTCATCGCTTGACTGCAGGCGCTTGCTGACCTGGCCGGCGGTCTTGCCGTCGGCGAAGGAGCGAGACAGCAGCAGTTGCTCCCCATCGGCATCCAGCAGACGGAAACGGAAGCTGCCGTCCTCGTCGCGGAAACTCACGAAGCGCGCGCTCTTGGCCGCTTTCTTCTTCGTCTCGCCACCAGCTTGTACGTTGGTGCGGAACGATCGCAAGCCGACAGCCTCGCGCAGCTCGTTGAGGAAGGGTGTGGCGATCTTGCGGGCCTTGGCAGCGCCGGCCAGAAGGATGTCCTCCAGATCGGACGGTCGCTCGATCAGTGCATGGTAGTGCTCGCGCGCCTCGCCCAGTTCGTTGTCGAGCAACTGGAACAGACGCTGCTTGGCTTCACCCCAGGCCAGGCCAGCCAGCAGGTCAGCACGGAACTCGGCGAGCTGCGCCGAGGTGGCGAAGGCCTGGTAGAGGGTGAAAAGGTGGGAGTTGTCCGGGTCTTTCGGCTCGCCGGGGGCGCGGGAGTCGGTGACGATGCGCGCGATGGCGTCCTTCAGCTGCTTGGCGCTACCAAACAGTGGAATCGTGTTGTCGTAGCTCTTGGACATCTTGCGGCCGTCGAGGCCGGGCAAGGTCGCTACCTCTTCCTCGATCACTGCTTCCGGCAGGGTGAAGTACTCGCGACCGGCACCAAACAGGTGGTTGAAGCGCTGGCCGATGTCGCGGGCCATCTCCACATGCTGGATCTGGTCGCGGCCAACCGGCACTTTGTGTGCGTTGAACATCAGAATGTCCGCGGCCATCAGCACGGGGTAGCTGTACAGGCCCATGGTGACGCCGGCATCAGGGTCCTCGCCGTTCTCCAGGTTCTTGTCCACGGAAGCCTTGTAAGCGTGCGCCCGATTGAGCAGCCCCTTGGCGCTGACGCAAGTCAGCAGCCAAGTGAGCTCGGGGATCTCGGGAATGTCAGACTGGCGGTAGAAGGTCGCTTTATTGGTATCCAGGCCACAGGCCAGCCAGGTGGCGGCGATTTCCAGGCGCGAACGCTGGATGCGGACCGGATCGTCGCACTTGATCAGGGCATGGTAGTCGGCCAGGAAGTAGAAGGAATCGACGTCGCTGGCGCGACTGGCAACGATGGCCGGGCGGATGGCGCCTGCGTAGTTGCCGAGGTGCGGGGTGCCGGTGGTGGTGATGCCGGTAAGGATACGAGTGGTCATGGTGTTCGCTTGTCAGACTTCGTTCGGAATCAGAGACGCGGCAGGACCAGATCCTTGAGATCGGTCAGCTTGCCGTGGAAGAAGTGCCCGCATTCTGCCACTTTCAGCAGCTCATGGGGGCGCGTGAGGCCAGCAGACCAGTCATACACCACTTGGGGCGGCACGACCTCATCGGCTTCAGGCTGGATCACTGTCACCTCGCCGCCTTCAGGCAGTGGGTTATCCGCCGTCAGGCGCATGACCGCCGGTGCCACCATGAACAGGCGTGGAACCAAGATACCCTGACGCTCGAGGCGACCGGCAAGGCTGGCAGCAACGAAGCCACCAAAGGAGAAGCCGAACAGGGTCAGAGGCAACTCCGGTCGCTGGGTGTGGAACCAGTGGGCGACGGCTTCGGCGTCGTCCACCTCGCCAGTGCCCATGTCATGACTACCGGTACTGGCGCCGACGCCTCGATAGTTGAAGCGCAATGTGCTGTATCCCGCGTCACGGGCGGTGCGTTGCAGGGTGGAAACCACCTTGTTGAGCATGGTGCCGCCTTGCATCGGATTGGGATGACAGATTAGCGCCAGGCCCTTGGCCTCGGGTAAATCAAGATGCAGCGCCTCGATCTGGCCACAGGGGCCATCGAGCAGGAGAGGGTTTTCGCGGCTCAACTAGGGAAACTCCGTGACCCCGTGACGGGTCGACTCGTCTTGGATTAGCACAACAGGGCTTGCGTCGCGGTATACAGCGCGGATTCGAGCCGTTAACGTAAAGCAAAGCCGTTTATAGAGGAAGGACTCGTGGAACAGTCGCTCACCGTCTGGTTGTTACCAGCCTTCGCCCTGCTCGCCGGTATCGGCATCGGATTCCTGATCGCCCGCCTGGTGCCCAATGCCGCTCCGAGCCGGACGCAGCGCCAGCTGGATGATCTGCAGGAACGTTTCGATACCTACCAGAGTGAGGTGGTCACTCACTTCAACACCACCGCCAGCCTGGTGAAAAAACTCACCCAGAGCTACCAGGAAGTGCAGGAGCATCTGTCCGAGGGCGCTAGCCGCCTGGCCCTGGATGAGCTGACTCGCCAACGCTTACTGGCCGCACTACACGCCGATGAGGCTGCCAGTCCGCGAGAGCGCCTGACACCACCGAAGAGCAATGAAGCGCCCAAAGACTATGCGCCCAAAGCCCCGGACGCCCCTGGCACCCTGGACGAGACATTCGGCCTGAAAGGCAAGTACTGATTCCGACAGGTCTGGACCTCCGATCGGCCAGCCGATCCAGAGGCCAACAAAAAGCCCCGCAATGCGGGGCTTTTTGTTGTTCGGTCGCTTAGATCGCACCGCGAGAGCGGAGCAACTCCAGGACTTGCTTGACGCCCTCTTCTACCGTGACGGACTGGGTGTCGATCACCAGATCGGCATCCAGCGGCACGTCGTAGGGGAAGGACTCTCCCGGGATATTGTCCTGACCAGCAGCGTAGAGGCCTTGCGGGTCACGCTCGCGGCACGCCAGAGGCGAAGCCTGGACGTAGACGGTGATCAGCCGCTCGGCGCCGATCAGCGCCTTGGCCTGCTCGCGACCTTCGGCGTCCGGCGCAACGAAGGCAGCCAAAGTGAGCAGGCCGGCTTCGTTGAACTGACGCGCAACGTGAGCGGCACGTCGCCAGTTCTCGGTACGACCGGCGCGATCCTGCGGCAAACCCTTGTTCAGGTCATGACGCAGGTTCTGGCCATCCAGCACGTAGACGGCCCGCCCCATGTCGAAGAGCTTGCGCTCCACGGCGTAGGCCAAGGTGCTCTTTCCTGCGCCTGAGAGGCCGCTGAACAGCACGGTAGCCGGTTGCTGGCCGAAGCGCGCGGCACGCTCCTCGGGGGATACGTGGGCCTGCCGGCCGTGGTGGCCGTCGACGTTACGCCCGGCCTGCGGGTCGGCGATGATCATGCCGGCGCCGACGGTGCCATTGGTCAGGCGGTCGATGACGATGAAGGCGCCAGTGGTGCGGTTCTGCTCATACCCGTCGAGAGCGATGGGCGCATCCAGGCTGACCTTGACCTTGGCGATCTCGTTCAGCTGCAGGCTGCTGCCGGCGGTTTCCTCGAGGGTGTTCACATCCACCTTGTGGGTGACGCTCGGGATGGAACCCGGCACATAGCTGGTGGCGCGCTTGATGTCGTATTTCTTGCCCGGAAGCATCGGCTCCTCGGACATCCACACCAGCATGGCGTCGAAGCTGTCGGTGATCTGCGGACTGTTGTCGGCATGCACCAGCATGTCGCCGCGGGAGACGTCGATCTCGTCTTCAAGGGTCAGGGTGACGGCCTGGCCGGGGCCGGCCTGCTCCAACTCGCCCTCGAAAGTGACGATGGACTTGACCCGGCTGCCCTTGCCCGACGGCAGGGCCACCACGTCGTCGCCCTTGCGCACTATGCCGCTCGCCAGGGTGCCGGCGAAACCGCGGAAGTTGAGGTTCGGGCGGTTCACGTACTGCACTGGGAAGCGCATGTCGGAGACGTTGCGGTCGCCGGCGATTTCCACGGTTTCAAGGATTTCCATCAGCGACTGCCCGGTGTACCAGGGCGAGCGTTCACTCTTGTTCACCACGTTGTCGCCCTTCAGGGCCGACATCGGCACGAAGTGGATCGATGTGGGGTTGAGCTTGATGCGCTCGGCGAACTGCAGGTAGTCGGCCTTGATCGCCTCGAAGACGCCTTGGTCGAAGTCTTTCAGGTCCATCTTGTTGATGGCGACGACGATATGCTTGATACCCAGCAAGGAGGCGATGTAGCTGTGCCGGCGGGTCTGGGTCTGCACACCGTAGCGGGCGTCAACCAGGATAATGGCAAGGTCGCAGGTGGAGGCGCCGGTCGCCATATTGCGGGTGTACTGCTCATGGCCGGGGGTATCGGCAATGATGAACTTGCGCTTGGCGGTACTGAAGTAACGGTACGCCACGTCAATGGTGATGCCCTGCTCGCGCTCGGCCTGCAGGCCGTCGACCAGCAGCGCCAGGTCAACGTCGTCACCGGTGGTGCCGACTTTCTTCGAATCACGGGTGATGGCTTCCAGATGGTCTTCGTAGATCATCTTGGAGTCGTGCAGCAGGCGCCCGATCAGGGTGCTCTTGCCGTCATCGACGTTGCCGCAAGTGAGGAAGCGCAGCAGTTCCTTGCGTTCGTGCTGGGCCAGGTAGGCGAGGATGTCCTCGCTGATCAGATCGGATTGGTGGCTCATGATGCGGAATCCTTAGAAATAGCCCTGACGTTTCTTCTCTTCCATCGAGCCGGCGGCGTCGTGGTCGATGACCCGTCCCTGGCGTTCGGAAGTGCGGGTCAGGAGCATTTCCTGGATGATTTCCGGCAACGTGGTCGCCGTGGACTCCACCGCGCCAGTCAGCGGGTAGCAGCCCAAGGTGCGGAAACGCACCATGCGCTTCTCGATTCGCGCTTTCTCTTCGTCGGAGAGATGCTCGAGGATACGCTCGTCGTCGATCATGATCAGCGTGCCGTTCTTCTCGATGACTTCACGCTCGGCGGCGAAGTACAGCGGAACGATCGGAATCTGTTCCAGGTAGATGTACTGCCAGATGTCCAGCTCAGTCCAGTTGGACAGCGGGAAGACGCGAATCGACTCGCCCTTCTTCACCTTGCCGTTGTAGACGTTCCAGAGTTCGGGGCGCTGGTTTTTCGGATCCCAGCGATGCTTGCTGTCGCGGAAGGAGTAGACGCGCTCCTTGGCGCGAGACTTCTCCTCGTCGCGGCGAGCGCCGCCGAATGCCGCATCGAAGCCGTACTTGTCGAGTGCCTGCTTCAGACCCTCGGTCTTCATCACGTCAGTGTGCTTTGCACTGCCATGGGTGAAGGGGTTGATGCCCTGGGCTACGCCTTCCGGGTTGACGTGGGTGATCAGGTCCAGGCCCATCTCGGCGACCATCTTGTCGCGGAAGCGGTACATCTCCTGGAACTTCCACCGGGTGTCGACATGCATGACCGGGAACGGCAGCTTGCCGGGGAAGAACGCCTTGCGCGCGAGGTGCAGCATGACGGCGGAGTCTTTACCGATGGAGTAGAGCATCACCGGGTTGTCGAATTCGGCGGCCACTTCACGAATGATGTGGATGCTCTCCGCCTCCAGCTGTTTCAGGTGCGTCAGTTTATCGAGCATGGCTACTCACGAAGGTCTTTCTGATACGACGGCCGGCGGGCCGTGGACGAGCGGGCACTCTAACACAGCCCCTCCCTTCTATTGAGGGGCCTGTTTAGAACGAAACAATCTAGCGATATGCCCACCGGGCAGATGCCGCGCAGCGCCCTCAAACGGGATTCGGGCAATCGATAAAGAGATGTTCCAGGGCGAAACGCCGCGCCAGATAGTCGCCCAGCGCCTGCACGCCGTAGCGCTCGGTCGCATGATGGCCGGCGGCGATGAAGCTGATACCGTTTTCCCGTGCACTATGGAAGGTCTGCTCAGAGGCTTCGCCAGTCAGATAGAGATCGACGCCCGCTGCTATCGCGGTATCGATGTAGCCCTGGCCGCCACCAGTGCACCAGCCGACCCGACTGATCATCCGGTCGCCCTCAACCAGCAGCGGCTCACGCCCCAGGACCTCGTGCACACGACGAGCGAAGTCGATGGCAGTCATGGGCTCGACCAAGGAACCGATCAGGCCAACAGTACGCGGATTATCCGGTTCAAGCGGGCCCTCAACGATGATGTCCAACTGGCACGCGAGCTGAACGTTGTTGCCCACCTCGGCATGCAGATCCAGTGGCAGGTGATAGGCCAACAGGCTGATGTCGTTGGCCAGTAGGGTCTTCAGACGACGCTGCTTCATGCCGACCACGCATGGATTTTCACCCTTCCAGAAGTAACCGTGGTGAACCAGCACCACATCCGCCTCGGCCTCCACCGCGGCGTCCAGCAGGGCCTGGCTGGCGGTGACGCCGGTGACGATCCGACTGACCTGGGGACGCCCCTCGACCTGCAGGCCGTTGGGGCAGTAATCCTGGATGCGCGAGGCGTTCAGGTAGCGCTCCGCTTCTTCCACCAGAGTGTTCAAGGCAATGGCCATGGCGTTCCTCACAAGCTGTTGCGGACGGCTCGTTTTTAACGGGCGCCCTCGTATAATGGCGCCACCTTAAGGGGCACCCCTGCCCCTCGCAACCCTCAGGATTCTCCCTCGATGCTCAAGGCCCTGCGATATCTCGGCTGGCCCCTGATTGTCGGCGTGCTCGTGGCACTGCTGATCATCCAGCAATACCCTGAATGGGTCGGTCTGCCTCGCCAGGAAGTGCATCTGCAGGAAGCACCCAAGTTCAACTTCACCCGCCAAGGTCCTGACTCCTATGCGGACGCGGTCACCAGCGCCTCGCCGGCAGTAGCCAACCTCTACACCACCAAGATGGTGAGCAAGCCCGCCCACCCGCTGTTCGAGGACCCGCAGTTCCGCCGCTTTTTCGGCGACAACCTGCCGCGTCAACGGCGCATGGAGTCCAGCCTGGGTTCAGCGGTGATCATGAGCCCCGAAGGCTACCTGTTGACCAACAACCACGTAACCGCCGGCGCCGACCAGATCGTGGTAGCCCTCAAGGACGGCCGTGAGACCCTGGCACGCCTGGTGGGCAGCGACCCGGAAACGGACCTGGCGGTGCTGAAGATCGACCTCAAGGACTTGCCACCCATCACTCTCGGCCGCTCGGACAACATCCGCATCGGCGATGTCGCCCTGGCCATCGGCAACCCCTTCGGTGTCGGCCAGACCGTGACCATGGGCATTATCAGCGCCACCGGCCGCAACCAGCTCGGCCTGAACACCTACGAAGACTTCATCCAGACCGATGCCGCAATCAACCCCGGCAACTCCGGCGGCGCGCTAGTGGACGCCAACGGCAACTTGATCGGCATCAACACCGCGATCTTTTCCAAGTCCGGCGGCTCCCAGGGCATCGGCTTCGCCATCCCCACCAAGCTGGCACTGGAGGTGATGAAGGCGATCATCGAGCACGGTTCGGTGATTCGCGGCTGGCTTGGGATCGAGGTTCAGCCGCTGACCCCAGAGCTGGCCGAGTCCTTTGGCCTGGAAGGTCGACCCGGTATCGTCGTCGCCGGCATCTACCGCGACAGCCCGGCGCAACGCGCGGCACTGCAGCCCGGCGACATCATCCTGAGTATCGAGGGCGAACCCGCAGGCGACGGCCGTCGCTCGATGAACCAGGTAGCCCGCGCCCGCCCGGGAGAGAAGGTCAGCATCCAGGTCATGCGCAACGGCAAGGAGCTGGAGCTGATCGCCGAAGTCGGCGTTCGTCCACCACCCAGCAGCAACGGCGGAAACTGACCCCACAATAACGGCGCCTTCGGGCGCCGTTTTAGTTTCTGCAATCGAGCACACGCATCCTCCAACACTGGACAAGAACAATTCCTATCTTGCAGAATGTTATGTTATTACATTTATAGCGAGATCATCCGATGCCCTCCCGCCACCTTGCACCTGCCACAGGACTGGTCTTGAGCCTCCTTGGCGAAGCCGCAGCGGCCGACCCCGCCCTCCCACTGCTGCTTGACGACATACAGATAGAAAGCCATAGCCATGAAAGTGCCGACGGCCCGGTGCAGGGTTACCGCGCCACTCGCTCGGCCAGTGCCACCCGCACCGATACCGATATCCGCGACATTCCCCAGGCCGTCAGCGTGGTTCCGGCGCAGGTACTGGACGATCTCGGCAGCACTCGCCTCGACCGCGCCCTGGATTTCGCTGGCGGCGTGTCGCGACAGAACAACTTTGGCGGACTGACCTTCCTCTCCTACAGCATTCGCGGCTTCACTACCGGCGAGCTGTACAAGAACGGCTTCGCCATCAACCGTGGCAGTTATAGCTCGCCCGACAGTTCTGGGATCGAGCGCATCGAAGTGCTCAAGGGCCCCGCCGCAAGCCTCTATGGCCGTGGTGATCCAGGCGGCACCGTGAATATCGTGACCAAGAAGCCCCAGACCGAAGCGTTTTCCCGCTTCAAGGCCAGCGCCGGTAGCTGGGACCGCTATCGCACGAGTCTGGACGTCAACGCACCGCTCGACGATAGCGCGCGGTTGCTCTCGCGCATCAACCTGGCCACTGAGGACAACGGCAGCTTCCGCGACCACGTCGGCAACCAGCGCCTGGTGATCAGCCCGTCGTTAAGCTGGCAACTGAGCCCTGACACTCGCCTGCTGCTGGAAACCGAATTCGTGCAGCACGACTCGGTGTTCGATCGTGGCCTCCCGGCGGTAAACGGCGAGCTGGGCTCGGTGAAGCGCTCCACTTTCCTGGGCGAGCCCAACGACGGCGATATCCGCAACCGCAACCAGATGCTCCAAGCCAGCCTTGAGCACAATCTCAATGACAGCTGGAAGCTGCGCGTGGCCAACCACTACGCCCAGGGCCACCTGCATGGCGACGCCTCGGAGAGCTCACGACTGATCGGCAACGAAGTCAGCCGCTTCTACCGCCAGCGCAATTTCGAGTGGAACGACAGCATCACCCAGCTGGAGCTGCACGGCCATGTCGAAACCGGCGACTGGCTTCACCAGCCTCTCTTCGGCCTGGAGGTCGAGAACTACCGTAGCAGCCAGAAATACCCGCAAAGCCTCGCTTCGCTCGAATACGGTCAGGACATCTACAACCCGGTCTATGGCAAACCCAAGCCAGCGCTGACCAACCCCAACGACTTCTTCGAGCAAGTGGAAAGCCATGCCCTGAACCTGCAAGACCAGATCGACTTCGGAGGCAACTGGAAGGGGCTGATCGGCGCACGCTTCGAGCACTTTGAGCAGACCGCACTGAACCGCGCCACCGCCGTGCGCAACGCCCAGGACAAAGACAATCTGACCCTGCGCAGCGGGCTGCTCTATCAATTGGCGCCGGAGCTCGGTCTGTTCGCCAACGCCGCGACCTCCGTCAAGCCCAACACCATCAGCAGCCAGGGCACGGTGTTCGAGCCAGAGAAAGGGTTGGGCAAGGAAGCCGGCGTCAAGCTCAACCTTCTGGACGGCCGCCTCGGCGCCACAGTCGCCTTCTTCCACATCGACAAGGAAAACGTGCTCACTGCCGACCCGAGCAATCCCTCGCAGAATATTGCCGCCGGACGTGCGCGCAGCCAGGGCCTGGACCTGCAGGTCAGCGGCCAACTGAACGAAGCAGTACGGGTTATCGGCGCCTATGCCTACATCGACGCCGAAATCACCAAGGACAACGTACTCCCCGAAGGCAGCCGACTGCTTGGCGTTCCCGAGCACAGCGGCAGCCTGCTGGCGGTCTACGAGTTCCAGGGCGGCAACCTGCGCGGATCGGATGTGGGCGCCGCTTTCAACTATGTCGGCGACCGATCCGGCCAGGCCGGCAGCCAGTTCGAGCTGCCCGCCTACACAACCTTCGACCTGCTCGCCCACTACAAGGCAAGCGAACGGGTAAGCCTCGGCGTGAACCTCAACAACCTCTTCGACCGCAAGTACTACGAACGCTCCTACAACAGCGTCTGGGTCATGCCTGGAGAGCCCCGCAACCTCAACTTCAACCTCACCCTCGACCTCTGAAAAGGCCCCCCATGCGACTGGACAAATGCTTACTCGTCACGCCCCTCATTGCCGCCCTCTTCGCCAGCAGCGTCCAGGCCCACGGCCTTTGGACCGAGCAACGTCGTGGCAACATCGAAGTGATCTATGGCCACGGTGCCGAGGACGACGCTTTCAAGGCGGATAAAGTCAGCGGCGCCTGGGCCTTCGATGGCCAGGGCAGAATGATTCCGGTAACGGTGGAACGACTGGCCGACCACGCCCGCCTCAAACCCTTGAAGGTCCCCGCGACCCTGGCAGTCGCCCTGGATAACGGCCCCTGGTCGCAGACTGCCGACAAGCAATGGATCAACCAGGGCCAGCGCCAGGTGCCCGACGCTATTGCCTCCATTCATACCTGGAAGTACAGCCTCGCCTTCTATCAGCCCGGCGCCCGACTGCCGGAGCTCCAGCGCATGCGCCTGGCGATCGTGCCTGAGGTCGACCCGCTGGAAGTCGGTCCGGGCAAACCGCTATCGGTGAGAGTCCTGCTCGATGGCAAACCCGCCGCCGGTGTCGAACTGATCGGCGACTATCGTGGTGAGCCCGACGCCATCAGTGCGAAAACCGATGCCGAGGGCCGCGCCAAGGTATTAGTGCGCAACGCCGGGCTGAACATCATCGCCACCCAGGTCACCCTCAATACGCCGAACGATCCGAACGTGAAGCAACAGGGCCTTTTCAGCTCACTGACGTTCCTCGGTGCGCCACACCACGAATAATGGCCCAAGAAAAAGCCGAGTGCGGAATTCCACACTCGGCTTTTTCTTTCGATCGCAGAAGGCTTAAAGCGTATTCAGAGCGTCCAGCAGTGTCTGGTTCTGCTCCGGCGTGCCGATGGTGATCCGCAGGAATTGGGCAATGCGTTCCTGCTTGAAGTGGCGAACGATCACGCCCTGCTCGCGCAGCCCTGCGGCGATGCCGGCAGCATCCTTCTGCGGGTGACGCGCAAAGACGAAATTGGCAGCCGACGGTAGTACGTCGAAGCCCAGCTTGCCCAGCTCGGCCACCAGGTGCTCACGGCTGTCGATTACCTTGCGGCAGGTATCCTCGAAGTAGGCCCTGTCTTCGAAGGCGACCGCTGCCCCCGCGATGGCCATGCGATCCAGCGGGTAGGAGTTGAAGCTGTTCTTGATCCGCTCCAACGCCTCGATCAGGTCCGGATGCCCCACAGCCAGCCCCACCCGCAGCCCTGCCAGGGAGCGGGACTTGGATAGGGTCTGAGTCACCAGCAGGTTCGGGTAGCGATCCACCAGACTGATGGCGGTCTGGCCACCGAAGTCGATATAGGCCTCATCCACCAGCACCACCGTATCTGGATTGGCCTGGAGCAGACGCTCGATTGCCTCAAGCGCCAGCAGGCAACCGGTCGGGGCATTGGGGTTGGGGAAGACGATGCCGCCGTTGGGGCGCGCGTAATCCTCGACGCGGATCTGGAACTGCTCGTCCAGCGGCAACGCCTCGAACGGAATGCCGTAAAGGCCACAGTAGACCGGGTAGAAGCTGTAGCTCACGTCCGGGAACAGCAGCGGCTTGCCGTGCTGGAACAGACCGTGGAAGGCGTGGGCCAGGACCTCATCCGAACCGTTTCCGACGAACACCTGGCTAGGCTGCACACCATAGTAATCGGCCACCGCATGCTTCAGGCGATCGCTGTTCGGGTCCGGATACAGGCGCAGGTTGTCGCCAACCTCGGCCTGCATGGCCGCCACTGCCTTGGGTGACGGGCCATAGGGATTCTCGTTGGTGTTCAGCTTCACCAGCTTGGCCAGCTTGGGCTGCTCACCCGGTACGTAGGGCACCAGCTCCTTGACGAAGGGACTCCAGAACTTGCTCATGTTCACTCCCCCTGCTCTTTGTTAGGAGCAATTCGGTACTCAGCGCTGCGCGCGTGGGCGGTCAGCGACTCGCCACGGGCCAGTACGGACGCGGTCTTGCCCAGTTCGGACGCGCCGCCGGCCGAGCAGAAGATGATCGAAGAGCGCTTCTGGAAATCGTATACGCCGAGCGGCGAGGAGAAGCGCGCGGTGCCGGAAGTCGGCAGCACGTGGTTCGGGCCGGCACAGTAGTCACCCAGCGCTTCAGCGGTGTAGCGACCCATGAAGATGGCGCCAGCGTGGCGGATCTGCGGCAGCCAGGCCTGTGGATCGGCAACGGACAATTCCAGGTGCTCGGGAGCAATACGATTGGCCACCTGACAGGCCTGAGCCTGGTCGGTCACCTGGATCAGCGCACCACGGTTCTGCAACGAAGTACGGATGATCTCGGCACGTTCCATGGTCGGCAGCAGCTTGTCGATGCTGGCGGCCACCTTGTCGAGGAAAGCAGCGTCGGAGCTGACCAGGATGGCCTGTGCATCCTCGTCGTGCTCGGCCTGGGAGAACAGGTCCATGGCAATCCAGTCCGGATCGGTTCCCCCGTCGCAGACCACCAGGATTTCCGAGGGGCCCGCAATCATGTCGATACCCACCTGTCCGAACACATGGCGCTTGGCGGTGGCAACGTAGATGTTGCCCGGACCGACAATCTTGTCTACCTGGGGCACGCTCTCGGTACCGTAGGCCAACGCGGCTACGGCCTGGGCGCCACCAATGGTGAAAACGCGATCCACACCGGCCACACAAGCGGCAGCGAGGACGATTTCATTGATCTCGCCACGGGGGGTGGGCACCACCATCACCACCTCGGTGACGCCGGCAACCTTGGCAGGAATCGCGTTCATCAGCACGGACGACGGGTAGGACGCCTTGCCACCCGGCACGTACAGGCCTGCTCGATCCAGCGGGGTGACTTGCTGGCCCAGCACGGTGCCGTCGGCCTCGGTGTAGGTCCAGGATTCCTGCTTTTGTTTCTCGTGGTAGCTGCGCACGCGCTCGGCGGCGGTTTCCAGCGCCTTACGCTGCTCGGCAGTAATGCGCGTCAGTGCCAACTCCAGGCGCTCGCGCGGCAGAATCAGCTCGGCCATGGAGGACGCCTGAACGCCATCGAAACGCTGGGTGAACTCGACTACTGCGGCATCGCCACGCTCGCGCACGGCCTTGATGATGTCGAGGACACGCTGATTGACCGCTTCGTCGGATACGCTTTCCCAGCTCAGCAGATGATCCAGGTGTCGCGCAAAGTCCGGATCAGCGGCATTGAGTCGGCGGATAGCGATTGGAGCGGTCATAGCGGGCCTCATGAATGGCAATAGCTCGGGCGCCGCTAGAGTAGCAAGCCCACCGTGCGGGCACCCGAGAATATTGGCTATGACACGGATAGGCGCGTGCGGCGCAGGGCCGCACTCAAGGTGTCAGCTTGGGTGTCGAGACTCGACGGCATTGCGGAGCACTTCGATCAGTGCCTGAATGCGTGCGTGCTGCATCTTCATCGATGCCTTGTTGACGATCAGCCGCGAGCTGATGGTGGCGATCAGTTCCTGGGGCTCCAGGCCATTGGCGCGCAGGGTGTTACCGGTGTCGACCACGTCGATGATCTTGTCGGCCAGCCCCACAAGTGGCGCCAGTTCCATGGAGCCATACAGTTTGATTACGTCGACCTGACGGCCCTGTTCAGCGTAATAGCGCTTGGCGACGTTGACGAACTTGGTGGCTACACGCAGGCGACCTTTGGGCTCAGGTGCGCCAATCGCACCGGCGGTCATCAACTTGCAGCAGGCGATTCTGAGGTCCAGAGGCTCATAAAGGCCCTGGCCACCATACTCCATCAGCACATCCTTGCCGGCAACGCCGAGGTCGGCGGCGCCGTGCTCGACGTAGGTAGGCACGTCGGTGGCACGCACAATGAGCAAGCGCACATCGTCCTGAGTAGTAGGGATGATCAGCTTGCGGCTCTTGTCCGGATTCTCAGTGGGCACAATGCCGGCTTCGGCGAGCAACGGCAGGGTGTCGTCGAGAATGCGGCCCTTGGACAGTGCGATGGTGAGCATGAAACTGGATTTCCTTGGCTACGGCCCGTTCAGGGCCTGTTGCGCGGTCGCTACTGGCCGGCCCAGTTCAGGGCCGGCCGGTAACACGACCTAACCCGGCACGCGACGGATCTTGGCGCCGAGCAACTGCAGTTTTTCTTCGATGCACTCGTAACCGCGATCAATGTGGTAGATGCGGTCGATCAGAGTGTCACCCTCAGCAACCAGGCCGGCGATCACCAGGCTGGCGGAAGCACGAAGATCGGTGGCCATGACCGGTGCACCCTTGAGCTTCGGTACGCCGGTGACGATGGCGGTGTTGCCTTCGACCAGGATCTGAGCGCCCATGCGATTCATTTCGTAGACGTGCATGAAGCGGTTTTCGAACACCGTCTCGATCACCGCACCGGTGCCTTCAGCCACGGCGTTCATGGAGATGAACTGGGCCTGCATGTCGGTGGGGAACGCTGGATAAGGGGCAGTACGGACGTTAACCGCTTTCGGGCGGTTGCCTTTCATGTCCAGCTCGATCCAGTTGTTGCCTGTGTTGATGTGGGCACCCGCCTCTTCAAGCTTTTGCAGCACGGCTTCGAGGATGGTCGGATCGGTGTCCTTGAGCTTGACGCGGCCGCCAGTGGCGGCGGCAGCCACCAGGTAGGTACCGGTTTCGATACGGTCGGGCATTACGTTGTAGCGCGCGCCGCCCAGACGTTTGACGCCATCAATGGTGATGGTATCGGTACCAGCGCCCTGGATCTGAGCGCCCATGGCGATCAGGCAGTTGGCCAGGTCAACCACTTCCGGTTCACGAGCGGCGTTCTGCAGCACAGTACGACCGTTGGCCAGGGCAGCAGCCATCATGATGTTTTCGGTGCCGGTCACGCTGACGGTATCGAAGAAGAAATTGGCGCCGCGCAGGCCGCCGGCCGGGGCCTTGGCCTTGATGTAACCACCCTCGACATCGATCTTCGCCCCCATGGCCTCAAGACCACGGATGTGCAGGTCGACCGGCCGCGAACCAATGGCGCAGCCACCAGGCAGAGCCACTTCGGCCTCGCCGAAGCGGGCAACCATGGGGCCAAGCACCAGGATGGAAGCACGCATGGTCTTGACCAGCTCGTAGGGAGCGACCAAGGTCTTGATGCTGCTGGCGTCAACTTCTACGGCCAGCTTCTCGTCGATCACTGGCTGCACGCCCATACGACCGAAGAGCTCGATCATGGTGGTGATGTCGTGCAGGTGTGGCAGGTTGGCCACAGTGACCGGTGTGTCGGCCAGCAGGGTAGCGGCCAGGATCGGCAGCGCGGAGTTCTTTGCGCCGGAAATGCGGATCTCGCCATCGAGGCGTTGACCGCCGGTAATAATCAGTTTGTCCATAGTTCTCTCGGCAGCGGAGCTCAGGAGCGCTCGGCCCAGGCGGCCCGGCTGAAGAATTTCATGGTGACAGCATGGATGCTGCCGTCAGCAATCCAGGGATTCAGGTGGGCGTATACCTGCTGCTGACGCTTTACCGGGCTCAGGCCGGCCAGCTCATCGCTGATCAGGTTCAACTGGAAGTTGCAGCCTTCCCCTTCAACTTCCACCTGAGTACCTGGCAGTTTCGCCTCCAGGAGGCTTTTCACTTCTACGGCCTGCATGCTCAACCTCAATCGGCGCCCAACGCGCGCGGGTCGGCCATGATACAAAAAAGCCCTCCGCCTGCGAACCCCGCGTGCGCGGGGCCTGACGGAGGGCCGTCGGACCGGTCAAGCCTCTAGCGGCAGCAGTTCGGTCACTCCGGATACTTCGGCGATCTGCCGCATATCCTCCGGCATTCCACGCACCGTCACCGCCTTTCCGGCAGCCTCGGCATCCCGCATGAAAGCCAGTAGCAGGGCGAGGCCGACACTGCTGGTCTTCTCTACTGCGGAGCAGTCCAGCAGCAGACCAGTGCCTTTACTGGCACGGATCATCTGCCTGCCCGCCTCACGCAGCTGCGGTCCAGTGCTGTAATCGAGCACGCCGACCAGACGCAACTCGCCCGGAGCCGCCTGTTCGATACGGGCCTCACTCATTGTCCGCCCGCCTGTTTGGCCTCATCGGACTGCTTAGCCTTGGCGACCACCTCGGCCCAACCGTTGATGGTTTTGTCGAGGTCATTGCCATTACGCTGCATGGTATCGGCGAACTGATCACGGAACAGCTTGCCGATGTTGATGCCATTGATGATCACGTTACGTAGCATCCACTGCCCATTGACGTTCACCATGGTGTAGGAGACCGGGTAGACCGTGCCCTTGCTGTCCTTGACCTCCATTCCCACACTGGTGCGTTCGGGGTCTTCCTTCTTGGTCGGCAGCACCCGGATTTCCTGGTTGTCGTACTCCAGCAAGGCGTTTCCGTAGAACTGGATCAGGCTGCGCTTGAAGTTCTCCTGGAAGCGGGTCATCTGCTCGGGCGTGGCCTTGCGCGAATACTTGACGGTCATGATGCTGCGAGAGATGCCATCGGCATCCACGACCGGACCGAGAATGCCGTTCAGGGCCTCATAGAATGCGTTCGGGTCACTGCGATACTGCTGCTTGTTTGCCTTGAGGTCGGCCAGCAATTGGTCAGTGGTCTGCTGCACCACATCGCGCGCACTCGGCGCAGCCGTGGCCAGCAGGGGCAGAGCCGCCAGCAGCACCAACAGGCCGTTTCGCAGAGCTTTAATCATGTTTCGAATCCTCATTTGCTCTCTTTATTGACCGTGTTCAGCAAGAACTTTCCGATCAGATCTTCCAGCACCAGGGCCGACTGGGTGTCGCGGATGGTGCCGCCATCTGCGAGCAGCTCCTCATCACCACCGACACTGATGCCAATGTACTTCTCACCCAGCAGGCCGGCAGTGAGGATGGAAGCCGTGGAGTCGGCGGGCAGATTATCCACACGCTTCTCCACTTCCATTGTGACGCGGCCGGTGTAGCTGTCGCGATCCAGATCGATAGCGGTAACTTTGCCTATGGTGACACCAGCCATGGTTACCTTTGCTCTGACAGTCAAACCGGCAATATTGTCGAAATGCGCGTAAAGCTTGTAGGTGTCGCCATTGGCGCCATAAGACAGACCGCTGACCCGCAGGGCTAGAAGCAGCAAGGCCAACATACCGGCCAGGAGGAACAGGCCGACACCAATTTCCAAGGTGCGGATTTGCATCAGAAATCTCCAAACATCAAGGCGGTCAGGATGAAGTCAAGCCCCAGCACGGCCAGCGAGGCGTAGACCACGGTTTTAGTCGTTGCGCGGCTGATCCCTTCCGAGGTCGGCTCGCAGTCATAGCCCTGGAACACAGCGATCCAGGTCACCACGAAGGCGAATACGACGCTCTTGACCACGCCGTTCAGCACATCCTCGGTGAATTGCACACTGTTCTGCATGTTGGACCAGAAAGAGCCCTCATAGACTCCCAGCCAGTCCACGGCAACCATAGCGCCGCCCCAGATGCCCACCACGCTGAAGATGATCGCCAGCAGCGGCATCGAGATGAAGCCCGCCCAAAGACGCGGTGCAATGATGTACTTGAGCGGATCGACACCGATCATCTCCAGGCTGGAGAGTTGTTCGGTGGACTTCATATTGCCGATCTCGGCCGTCAGCGCCGAGCCAGCGCGTCCCGCAAAGAGCAGACCGGTCACCACTGGCCCAAGCTCACGCAGCAAAGTCAGTGCAACCATCTGGCCCACAGCCTGCTCGGATCCGTAGTCGACCAGGATGTTATAGCCTTGGAGGGCCAGCACCATGCCGATGAAAACGCCGGAGACCACTATGATCGCCAACGACAGTACACCAACGGCGTAGAGCTGCTTGACCAGCAACTGAAAGCCGTTGCCCACGCCGGTACGGCCAAACAGGGCGTGGATCAGGAACAGGGTGGAGCGCCCCAACGCTTCCAGCACATCCAGACCGGAACGCCCGAGCAGGCGAATGCGCTCGAGCAAGGATTTCTTGCGCATCAGCGCCCCCCCAGCAAGTCTTTGCGGTAATCCGGCGCCGGGAAATGGAAGGGCACCGGACCGTCCGGGATGCCTTTCATGAACTGGCGGATACGCGGGTTATCGGAATTCATCAGCTCATCCGGGGTTCCCTGCCCCAGTACCTGGGAATCGCCCACCACGTAGAGATAGTCCGCGATGCTCGCGGTTTCTGCCAGGTCGTGGGAAACCACGATGCTGGTGATACCCAGCGCATCGTTGAGCAGGCGAATCAAGCGCACCAGTACGCCCATGGCAATGGGGTCCTGACCGACGAACGGTTCGTCATACATCAATATCTGCGGATCGAGCGCAATCGCCCGAGCAAGCGCCACACGGCGCTTCATGCCACCGGAGAGTTCATCAGGCATCAGCTCGATGGCGCCACGCAAGCCAACGGCCTGGAGCTTCATCAAAACTATGTCACGAATCATTTCCTCAGGGAGCCTGGTGTGCACCCGCAGCGGAAAGGCGACGTTCTCGAAGACATCCAAATCAGTGAACAGCGCACCACTCTGGAACAGCACGCCAAACTGCTTACGCATGTCGAACAGGTCGGCACGGGAGAGTTTGGGTAGATTCTGGCCATTGACCCAGACCTCGCCACTGGCAGGCTTGAGCTGGGCGGCGATCAGGCGCAGCAACGTGGTCTTGCCGCAGCCGGAAGGCCCCATGATGCCGGTTACCTTGCCCCGCGGAATGCGGATATCGACATCTTGAAAAATGCTGCGCGTGCCGCGATTGAAGGTCACTCCCTTCAACTCGACGGCATAGGCGTTTTCGGCGCTCATCTAAACTCCTTGCGATACAGCCTCCCTGAAAGACGACGCATCCCAACGCAAGGACACCCCGCCCAGGACGGGCCGAACAAGGCGCGGACTATATCACCGCGCCACTGCTGCTCCCAAGGCCACACCAGCGTCTGTTCAGCTTTGCGACAGCCTCCACGGCATTGGCGCGTGAGCTAAATCACCTTTATCGCTATAATCGCCGCCTTTTCCCTCGGCAACTGCACGCCCTCCATGAGCCAATCCAGCGATCTCATCAAGTCCGCACAACGTACTATCCGACTCGAACGCGAGGCCATCGACGCCCTTCTGCCGCGCATCGACGCCGATTTCGTTCGCGCCTGCGAACTGATTCTGGCGTGCAAGGGACGCGTAGTCGTAGTCGGGATGGGCAAGTCAGGCCACGTCGGCAAAAAGGTCGCCGCCACCCTGGCCAGTACCGGTACCCCCTCGTTCTTCGTCCACCCGGCCGAAGCCAGCCACGGAGACATGGGCATGATCACCCGCGACGACGTGGTCCTGGCGCTTTCAAACTCCGGGTCGACTGCCGAGATCGTCACCCTGTTGCCGCTGATCAAACGCCTGGGCATCACCCTGATCAGCCTCACGGGCAATCCGGATTCCCCACTGGCCAAGACCGCTGCGGCAAACCTGGACGCTCGCGTTGCCCAGGAAGCCTGCCCGCTGAACCTCGCGCCCACCTCCTCCACCACCGCCTCCCTGGTACTGGGCGATGCCCTGGCAATCGCCCTGCTGGAAGCTCGTGGCTTCACCGCCGAAGACTTCGCCTTCTCCCATCCGGGCGGCGCGCTGGGCCGACGCCTCCTGCTCAAGGTGGAGAACATCATGCATGGCGGCGAAAGCTTGCCCAGCGTCGCGCGTGGCACGCCGCTGCGCGAAGCACTTCTGGAAATGACCCGCAAGGGCCTGGGCATGACCGCGGTATACGAGAACGATGGCCGTCTAGCCGGCATCTTCACCGACGGCGACCTGCGCCGCACCCTGGATAAAGGCATCGATGTGCGCCAGGCCAGCATCGACGACGTCATGACCGTCCATGGCAAGACTGTACGCCCGGACATGCTTGCCGCTGAGGCCCTGAAGATCATGGATGACCACAAGATCAACGTGCTGGTCGTGGTCGACGAAGACGACCACCCCATCGGCGCCCTGCATATTCATGACATGACCCGAGCCGGAGTGATCTGATGAGCAACGACCTCCTCACCCGTGCCAAGGCCGTTCGTCTGGCGGTATTCGACGTGGATGGCGTACTAACCGACGGCCGCCTCTATTTCCTCCCCGGAGGCGGCGAGTTCAAGACCTTCAACACCCTGGACGGCCAAGGCATCAAGATGCTGATGAACGCGGGAGTACGTACCGCGATCATCAGCGGCCGCCAATCCGAAGTCGTCGAGCGCCGCGCGCAGAACCTCGGCATCCAGCACCTGTTCCAGGGACGCGAGGACAAGCTGATTGTGCTGGATGGCCTGCTCGCGGAACTCGAACTGACCCACGATCAGGTCGCCTACTTAGGCGATGACCTGCCAGACCTTCCTGTAATGCGTCGAGTCGGCCTGGGTATGGCCGTGGCTAATGCGGACGCCTTCGTGAGGCAGTACGCCCATGGCGTCACGCAGGCACGTGGCGGCGAGGGGGCGGCCCGTGAGTTCTGCGAACTCATCCTGCGCGCCCAGGGCAACCTGGAAGCGGCACAAGCCGCCTATCTCTGAGGCCTGACATGTCCAAGAACATCCGACTGGCACTGGTCCTGGTTCCCATCGCAGCACTGCTCGTCGCCCTCGGCTACTGGAACATCAGCCCTGAAAGCTTCATGGACCGGTCTCCGGTAGCGGGAAATGAAAACGCCATCGACTTCTTTGTGGAAAATGGGAAGAGCACCCAGTTCCAGGAAGACGGGAAGCTTCACTACGAGCTGACCGCTACACACCTCGAACATATCAAGGCCACTGATGTCACACTGCTGACCAGTCCCGACCTGCTCCTGCATCGCGGTACGGCTTTTCCCTGGCACGTGCAGAGCGAGCGTGGCGAAGTGGGCCCCGAAGGCAAGCAAGTTGAATTGATCGATAAGGTCCGAGTGGCCCGCACTGATGCCAAGGGCCGTCCGACCCTCCTGACCACCAGCCGACTGACCGTATTCCCCGACGAGGAATATGCGCAGACCCAGCAAGCCGTTAGAATCGAGGCGGCCAATGGGGTGACCACGGCACAAGGAATGAAAGCGTACTTGAATGACAGCAGGATGATCCTGCAGTCCAACGTAAGAGGCCAGCATGAGGTTCGTTAATACCCTCCCCCTGTTGCTCAGCCTGGGCACCGCACTCGGAAGTGCTGCCGCCTGGGCACTGCCTACGGACCGCGAGCAACCGATTCGCGTCCAGGCCGACAGCGCCGAGCTTGATGACAAGCAAGGTGTCGCGGTCTACCGCGGCAACGTGGTGATTACCCAGGGCACCCTGAAGATCACCGGCGACACTGTCACCATTACCCAAGACTCCAACGGCGACGTCGAGGTATTCACCTCGGTGGGCAAACCCGCGTACTACGAACAGAAGCCCGCGGTGGACAAGGAAATAGTCAAGGCCTACGGCCTGACCATTCAATACTTCGCCGCCAACGAGCGCATCATCCTGCTCGACCAGGCCAAGGTGATTCAGGAAGGCAACACCTTCGAAGGCGAGAAGATCGTCTATGACACCCAACGCCAGATCGTCAACGCAGGCCGCGCCACCGGCAGCAACGTGACCACGCCGCGCCCGCGGATCGACATGGTCATCCAGCCGAAGAAGAAAGAGCAGAAAGCACAGTAATGGCGACTCTCAAAGCCCAGCACCTGGCCAAGAGCTACAAGAGCCGTCAGGTGGTCCGCGACGTCAGCCTGTCAATCGACAGCGGCCAGATCGTCGGCCTCCTCGGCCCCAACGGCGCGGGCAAGACTACCTGCTTCTATATGATCGTCGGCCTGGTCAAGGCAGACCAGGGACGCGTCCTGATCGACCAGCAGGACGTCACTCACCAACCCATGCATGGCCGTGCTCGCGCCGGCATCGGCTATCTGCCGCAGGAAGCCTCGATCTTCCGCAAGCTCAGCGTGGCGGACAACATCATGGCGATTCTAGAGACCCGCAAGGAACTCGACCGCGCCGCACGCCGCAAGGAACTGGAGAGCCTGCTGCAGGAATTTCATATCAGCCATATCCGCGATAGCCTCGGCATGAGCCTGTCAGGTGGCGAACGTCGTCGCGTGGAAATCGCCCGCGCACTGGCCACTGCCCCCAAATTCATTCTGTTGGACGAGCCCTTCGCCGGTGTGGACCCAATTTCCGTGGGGGACATCAAGCAGATCATCCATCACCTCAAGGCCAAGGGGATCGGCGTACTGATCACCGACCACAATGTCCGCGAGACACTCGATATCTGCGAGACCGCCTACATTGTCAGTGACGGACAACTGATCGCCGAGGGGGATGCGGAAGCAATCCTGGCCAACCAGTTGGTGAAGGAAGTCTATCTGGGCCACGAGTTCCGCCTGTAGCGTCCCGCGACCTTGCCTACAAGGCCGGTTGCGTAAGCTAGGAAAATCCTTCAAGGTCAGGCATATAATTTGCTTCCTGGTGGCGCTACGGCGCCCTGTAGTGGATGGCGCGCAAGCGCCGGCGAATAAGGTGCTAAGCCCTCTGCCATGAAACCATCGCTAGTCCTAAAGATGGGCCAGCAGCTGACGATGACCCCGCAGCTGCAACAGGCCATCCGCCTACTTCAACTCTCCACCCTGGATCTCCAGCAGGAGATCCAGGAAGCGCTGGAGTCAAACCCGATGCTCGAACGGCAGGAGGATGGCGACGATTTCGACACCTCCGACCCGATGGCCGAAGGCGACCAGTTGCCCAACTCCGGCAATCAGGAGACCAGCTTTAAAGAGTCCAGCGTCGAGACCAATTCCGAAGCCATGGAAGACGGCGAATGGCACGAACGCATCCCCAGCGAACTCCCGGTCGACACCGCGTGGGAAGACGTCTACCAGACCAGTGCCAGCAGCCTGCCGAGCAATGACGACGACGAGTGGGATTTCACCTCGCGCACCTCGGTTGGCGAGAGTCTGCAGAGCCATCTGCTCTGGCAGCTCAACCTGGCGCCCATGTCCGATACCGACCGCTTGATCGCGGTCACCCTGATCGACTGCATCAACAACGATGGTTACCTCGAAGAGTCACTGGCCGAGGTCGTCGAGGCATTCGACCCTGAACTTGGCATCGAACTGGATGAAGTCGAAGTCGTTCTCCACCGCATCCAGCAGTTCGAGCCCGCCGGCGTCGGCGCCCGCGACCTGCGTGAATGCCTGATCCTGCAGTTGCGTCAGTTACCTCCCAGCACCCCCTGGCTGGCTGAAGCCCAGCGCCTGGTCAGCGATCTCCTCGACCTGCTCGGCAGCCGCGATTACAGCCAGCTGATGCGACGCATGAAGGTCAAGGAAGATGAACTTCGCCAGATCATCGAACTGATCCAATGCCTGAATCCGCGGCCCGGTTCGCAAATCGAAGCCAGCGAACCCGAGTACGTGGTACCGGATGTCATCGTTCGCAAGCACAACGAACGCTGGTTGGTGGAGCTGAACCAGGAAGCCGTGCCGCGCCTGCGGGTCAACCCGCAGTACGCCGGCTTCGTTCGCCGCGCCGACTCCAGCGCCGACAACACCTTCATGCGCAACCAGCTTCAGGAAGCGCGCTGGTTCATCAAGAGCCTGCAGAGTCGCAACGAAACCCTGATGAAGGTCGCCACACAGATCGTCGAGCACCAGCGCGGCTTCCTGGAGTACGGCGATGAGGCGATGAAGCCCCTGGTCCTGCACGACATCGCCGAAGCCGTGGGCATGCACGAGTCCACCATCTCGCGCGTAACTACCCAGAAATACATGCACACTCCCCGCGGAATCTACGAGCTGAAGTACTTCTTCTCCAGCCACGTCAGTACCTCGGAAGGCGGCGAATGCTCGTCTACCGCGATCCGCGCCATCATCAAGAAACTGGTCGCAGCGGAAAATCCGAAAAAGCCGTTGAGCGACAGCAAGATCGCTGGTTTACTGGAGGCACAGGGCATTCAAGTGGCCCGTCGCACAGTAGCCAAGTATCGCGAATCCCTTGGGATAGCACCTTCCAGCGAGCGGAAGCGACTGATGTGACGCGGAAATTGACCCACGCCAAAGTGTTCCGGTGGCAGGCCCGTTAGCCTGTCTCTTATACACGGGCAATAAGGAGAAAGCGGTATGCAAGTCAACATCAGTGGACATCAACTGGATGTGACCGACGCCCTGCGCGATTATGTCGGCGAGAAACTTGGCCGGCTCGAGCGCCACTTCGACAAGATCACCAATGTGCAAGTCATCATGGAGGTCGAGAAACTGAAGCAAAAGATCGAAGCCACCTTGCACATCGCCGGCGGGGAGGTCGTGGCCAATGCGGAACATGAAGACATGTACGCCGCCATCGACCTGCTCACCGATAAACTTGACCGCCAACTGATCAAACACAAGGAAAAGCAGTTGAATCGCCAGCAGGGCGCTACGGCCCGCTGACACTCTTCCCCTTCCTATGATTCGACTCGAGCAAATCCTGACCCCCGGCCGTTCCCTGGTGAACGTGCCGGGCGGCAGCAAAAAGCGTGTACTGGAACAGATAGCCAAGCTGGTTTCCCGTGATCTCCCCGACCTCGACAACCAGGATATTTTCGAAAGCCTGGTAGCCCGGGAGAAACTAGGTTCCACCGGTTTCGGCAACGGCATCGCCATTCCCCACTGTCGCCTCACCGGCTGCACCTCGCCCATCAGCGCGGTGCTCCGGCTCGACGCTCCAGTCGATTTCGACGCTATCGACGGCGCCCCGGTTGACCTGCTGCTGGTCCTGCTGGTCCCGGAAGCCGCTACCGATGAGCACCTTGAACTGCTCCGCCAGATTGCCAGCATGCTCGACCGCAGCGATGTGCGTGAGCGCTTGCGCCAGGCGCCCGACAGCACCAGCCTCTACCAGGTGGTGGTGGACGTGCAGAGCGAACGCTAGGGTTTTTCCATGCGCCTGATCATCGTCAGCGGCCGCTCCGGGTCGGGCAAGAGCACCGCCCTCGATGTACTGGAGGACCACGGTTTCTACTGCATCGACAACTTACCTGCCGGACTGCTCCCCGAGTTGGCGGAACGGGCACTGCTGCACACCGAACTACTGGAACCCCAGGTTGCCGTCTCCATCGACGCACGCAACCTTCCCAGCCAGTTACAGCGCTTTCCCGAGCTGCTCGTCGAAGCCCGCAACCGCCACATAAAATGCGACGTGCTCTACCTCGATGCCGAGCACGCCACCCTGCTCAAGCGTTTTTCCGAAACGCGCAGGCGCCATCCGCTGACCAACGACAACCGTTCCTTGGCGGAAGCAATCCAGGACGAAGAAGTACTTCTGGCCCCCATTGCCGATCTCGCCGATCTGAAGATCGACACCACGCACCTCAACCTCTACCAACTGCGCGACAGCATCAAGCTCCGATTGCTGAACCAGCCGGAGCCAGGCACCGCCTTTCTGATCGAGTCTTTTGGATTCAAGCGTGGCATGCCTGTGGATGCCGACCTGGTGTTCGACGTGCGCTGCCTTCCCAACCCGTACTGGAAGCCTGAGCTACGCGACCATTCCGGACTGGAACCAGCGGTCGCGGAGTACCTCGCGGGGCAACCTGATGTCGAAGAGATGTATCAGGATATCCTCGGCTATCTGAGCAAATGGCTGCCGCGCTTCGCCGCCAGTAACCGCGCTTATGTGACTATCGCCATCGGCTGCACCGGTGGGCACCACCGTTCGGTCTACGTCGCCGAGCGTCTGGGCACCGCGCTGAAACCCAGCTTGAAGAATGTCCAGGTTCGCCACCGCGACCTCAGCTAGAAGGATTGGAAACGCGATGCCTGCCTGCGAGATCACCATCATCAACAAGCTCGGACTGCATGCCCGAGCCGCGGCGAAGTTCGTCGGCGTGGCCGGTCGCTATCCTTGCCAGATTCGCGTGGGCCGCTCCGCAGAAAGCCTGGTGGACGGCAAGAGCATCATGGCAGTGATGATGCTGGCGGCAGGCAAAGGCACCCCCATTCACCTGCATACCGAAGGCGACCAGGACGACGACGCCCTCAACGCGCTGATCGAGCTGATAAACAACAAGTTCGACGAAGGCGAATGACCGCCACTACTGGCTTGTGAAAACGCGCCCAATTGGGCGCGTTTTTCATTCTCTGGCCAAGCAGCCTTCAGCTGCCCGCAACCGTCATCCGCTCGATCAGTACGGAGCCGGTGCGGATGTTGCCGCGCAGCTCCAGGTCGCTGCCCACGGCGACTATCTGGCGGAACATGTCCTTCAGGTTTCCCGCGATGGTTACTTCCTGCACCGGGAACTGGATCTCGCCATTTTCCACCCAGTAACCAGCTGCGCCGCGGGAGTAGTCGCCGGTCACCATGTTCAGCCCCTGCCCCATCAACTCGGTCACAAGGAGGCCACGCCCCATACGTCGCAGAAGCGCGGCCTGGTCTTCCTGGCCGTGACTGACGAAGAGGTTGTGCACTCCGCCGGCGTTGGCCGTGCTGGGCAAGCCCAGCTTGCGCCCGGAATAGGTGCCCAGGATGTACGACACCAGCTCGCCATTCTCGACGAAGGGCTTCGCGTAGGTCGCCAGACCGTCGTTGTCGAAGGCCGCGCTGGCCATCGCGCGCGGGATGTGCGGGCGCTCGTCGATGGACAGCCACTCGGGAAACAGGCGCTGTCCAAGGGAACCTTCGAGGAAGGACGACTTGCGGTAGAGATTGCCTCCGGAAATTGCCCCAAGGAAGCTGCCGAACAGGCCGGTTGCCAGCTCAGCGGCGAACAACACTGGCACTTCGCAGGTTGGTACCGGACGTGCACCGAGACGGGCCGCAGTTCGCTCGGCCGCGCGGCGTCCGATGCTGACCGGGTCGGCGAGCTGATTGCCGATACGGTTAACGTCATACCAGTAGTCGCGCTGCATCTGCCCCTGGCTCTCGGCGATCATCACGCAGCTCAAGCTGTGACGGGTGCTGGCATAACCGCCGACGAAACCATGACTGTTGCCGTAAACCCGGCAGCCCTGGTGGGTGTTGAGGGTAGTGCCGTCCGCCTTGCTGACGCGCTTATCGGTCTCGAATGCCGCCGTCTCACAGATCAGCGCCTGCTCCACCGCCTGTTCAGGGGTTATTGACCACGGATGGTAGAGATCGAGCTCCGGCAGGTCGCGGGCCATCAGTGCCGCGTCGGCCAAGCCTGCGCATTCGTCCTCGGATGCGTGCTTGGCAATGGCCAGGGCCGCAGCTACAGTCTCACGGATCGCATCGTCGCCGCTCGCCGACGTACTGGCAGAGCCCTTGCGCTGACCAACATACAGGGTGATTCCGAAGCCCTGATCACGGTTGAACTCGACTGTTTCCACCTCGCCCTGGCGAACGGTGGTGGACAATCCCTGCTCTACTGAAACAGCCACCTCACAAGCGCTGGCGCCCTGGCGCCGGGCCTCGGCGAGGATGCGCTCGACCCGCGCCTGCAATTCCGGCAATGCTTCCGGGCCGACCACTTCTACTTCACTCATAGCCACTCCAGTTCAATAATTCCTCGACACGACGGGCGCAACCTGGCGCCTCGCCGCACGTACCGCACTCCGGCGGCGCCAGCCGGGCCGGACAAGGCGGCCCCGACTGGTTATCATGGCGGCGTTTCCCATTGGACCACCCCCATGTCTGAATTCCTCGACGACGACTTCTCCGGCGAGAAGAGCAAAACCCAGGTCAAGCGCGAGCTGCACGCCCTGCAGGAGCTCGGTGAGCGCCTGACGACTTTCAAGCCCGACGTGCTGGCCAAGCTGCCACTGACCGACGCCCTGCAGCGGGCCCTGGCGGAAGCGCCGAAGCACAAGGCACACGTTGCTCGCAAACGGCACATCCAGTACATCGGCAAGCTCATGCGCGAGCAGGACATCGACGCCATTGTCGGCCTGATCGACCAGCTCGACAGCTCCACCCGCGAGTACAACGAGCGTTTCCACGCCTTGGAGCGCTGGCGCGATCGTCTGATCGAGGGTGGCGATGCCGCCCTGGAAAGCTTCGTCGCCGATTACCCGGACACCGACCGCCAGCACCTTCGTGGCCTGATCCGTCATGCCCAGCACGAATTGGCCCACAACAAACCACCGGCCGCCGCGCGCAAGGTGTTCAAATACATCCGCGACCTGGACGAAGCCAAGCGCGGCTTGCGTTGATCCTTCCGGGGGCCGTCATCAGGCCCCTGTCCCGCCTACCGTAATCGCATCGATCTTCAGTGTCGGCTGGCCCACGCCAACCGGCACCGACTGCCCATCCTTGCCGCAGGTACCCACGCCGCTGTCCAGTGCCAGGTCGTTGCCGACCATGGAGACCCGGCTCATGGCCTCGGGACCGTTGCCGATCAGCGTGGCGCCCTTCACTGGCGTGGTGATCTTTCCGTTCTCGATCAAGTACGCCTCGCTGGTGGAGAAGACGAACTTGCCGCTGGTGATGTCCACCTGGCCACCTCCGAGGTTGGCACAGTAGATGCCGCGTTCCACCGAGGCGATGATCTCCTGCGGATCGCTCTTGCCGGCCAGCATGTAGGTGTTGGTCATGCGTGGCATCGGCAGGTGCGCGTAGGACTCCCGGCGACCGTTTCCGGTGCGCGCCACCTTCATCAGGCGGGCGTTCAGCTTGTCCTGCATGTAGCCCTTAAGCACACCGTTTTCGATCAGCGTGGTGCACTGGGTCGGGGTGCCCTCGTCGTCGACGCTAAGGGAGCCACGGCGATAGGCCAGGGTACCGTCGTCGACAATGGTGCAAAGACTGGAAGCCACCTTCTCGCCGATGCGGCCGCTGTAGGCTGAGCTGCCCTTGCGGTTGAAGTCTCCTTCCAGACCGTGGCCCACGGCCTCATGCAGCAGCACACCGGACCAGCCAGCCCCCATCACCACCGGCAGGGTACCAGCCGGTGCGGGAACAGCTTCCAGATTGACCAGGGCCTGGCGCAGCGCCTCGCGGGCATAGCCCATGGCGCGGTCTTCCTGGAGGAAATAACGGTAGTCGGTACGTCCGCCGCCGCCGTGGCCACCGCGCTCGCGGCGGCCGTTCTGCTCGACGATCACACTGACATTGAAACGCACCAGCGGGCGCACATCGGCGCCCAGGCTACCGTCGCTGGCGGCAATCAGAATGCGCTCCCAGACGCCGGCCATACTGACGGTCACTTGCTTGATGCGTGGATCGAGGGCGCGGGTGGCGGCGTCGACCTTTTTCAGCAGCTCCACCTTTTCGGCGCGGCTGATCACATCCAGTGGGCTGCTGGAATCGTAGAGCCGGGTGATCTGCGGACTGGCGAAGGCCTGCACCCGGCCCTCCTGCCCAGCACGGGAAATGGAGCGCGCGGCCCGCGCCGCCTGGCGCAAGGCATCCGCCGTGATGGCATTGCTATAAGCGAAACCAGTCTTCTCGCCGGACTGGGCACGCACGCCAACACCCTGATCGAGATGGAAGCTACCTTCCTTGACGATGCCGTCCTCCAGCATCCAGGACTCGGAAATCTGCCCCTGGAAATACAGATCGGCAGCATCGATGCCTGGACCGGCCAGCTCTCCGAGGATTTCCGGCAACTGCTCGATACTGAGGTCACCAGGTGCCAGCAGATGCTCGCTGACGGATAACAAGACGTCGCTCATAACTTCTCCGTACGCGCCGGCCCGGGAGTGGCCGGCGTCATGAATCTTCTGTGGGTGCTCACCGGCATGCGCTGGCGGATGGCCACCTGCTCGTCCGCGTCGCGATTGGCAAGCAACACGGTTTCGCCCTGGGCCTGCTGGGCCAATACCCGCCCCCAAGGGTCGACGATGGCCGAATGGCCGAAGGTTTCGCGTGGGCCGGGGTGCATACCGCCCTGCCCTGCCGCCAACAAGTAGCACTGGGTTTCGATTGCGCGAGCACGTACCAGCACTTGCCAGTGGGCCGCTCCGGTGACGGCGGTGAAGGCTGAGGGGGCGCTGATCAACTCGGCGCCGGCTTCGCGCAATGCGCCATACAACTCGGGAAAGCGCAGGTCGTAGCAGACGGTCAGACCAAGCCGACCGACCGGCGTGTCCGCCACGACTACCTGTGCGCCATGGGCGTAATCGTCCGATTCGCGGTAGCGACCGCGAGTGTCTGAGACGTCCACATCGAACAGATGGATCTTGTCGTAGCGCGCAGCCCGTTCGCCATGCTCGTCGAACAGCAGGGAGCAAGCATTTGCCTTGTCCGCAGGCCGGCCATCGGGCGGTAGCGGCAGGGTGCCAGCGACTATCCAGAGCTTTAGATCGCGGGTGGCCTGGCGCAGCCAGGGCAGGATCGGTCCCCGGCCTTCCGCCTCGGCACGCCCCAGGTCGGCGAGATCCCGGCGGCCGATGGCGGCGAAGTTCTCCGGCAACACCGCCAGGCGGGCACCGCCCTCGGCAGCCTGCTCCAACAGGCGGCGGGCGCTGGCGAGGTTGGCCAGGACATCGTCCTGGCTGACCATCTGAATCACGGCAAGGGACATCGGAATCTCCGCTCAAGGCATGAAATGCATGCTAACCCAAGCTGCGAAAGCCCGCTTCAGCGACGTTTTTCAAAAGGCTTTTCGAACGTGATCTTGGGGCTCTTCCAGGAACCTTCAACCTTGTATTGCACACTCGCGAAGCGCGCGACCCTGTCGCCCAGCAGCTTGTCCACCACGAAGAGTGCGCCGCCAATGGCCGGTGCTCCGACGATCAACGCCGCCAACGGCAAATTGTTGGTCACCGGCAGCGTCACCAGCAACTTGGCATCGATGCGATCAGCGGCCAGGTCCATGGTGCCGTCCAGCTCCAGTCCACTGGACGGGCCTTCGAGCGTAATGGGCTCGCGGGTGACGAAACGGCCGTCGCTGCCCACCAGCAACCCTTTGACCCGGTCATAAGCCAGGCCTTTGCCCAGTAGATCGGAGAAGTCCAGGCGCAGGCGCCGACCGATGGAGTTGAAGTTGAGCAAGCCGAACACCCGAAGCGCCTGGGCGCTACCCTCCACTTCGACGAACTGACCATTGCGCAGGCTGGCATCCAGGGAACCGGAGTAACGCTTGAGACTGACCCAGGCCGGCGACCCCGGCCAGCGGCCATCGGCGTCCAGGCGGAAGCGCTCGCTGGTCGCTGACGGCGCAAAGTTCCAGGCCTTGAGCACGTCCGCCAGGTTCTTGCCTTCCATCCGCCCCTTGTACCAGGAGCTGCTGCTCTCAGCCGTGCCTTCCCAACCTGCGGCCCCGGTGACTTTCAATCCCTTGAGGTTAAGGTTCAGTTCGCTGAAATTCACGCCCTTGGCGTCAGGCCTAGCCTTGAACGACCAGCCTCCCAGAGGCGAGTCTCCCAGGACGACCTGATCGATGCGCACATCCAGCGCGGGCACCTGGCGCGGATCGACACCCGCCAGCGGATCGGGCTTGGCATCCGCCTCCGCATCATTCTCCGGCGGCTTCGGCAGGCGTATCTGCTTCAAATGGATATCAATGGGCGCGCCTTTGGCATCAGCCATCGCCACGCTCCCCTGCATCAGGGCGCTGTCCAGGCCCAGGTTCCAGCCGTCGGCAGACCGCTCCAGATTGACCTTGAGATTCTCCAAGCTCATGCCAAAGCCCTTGAACCGGCCGATTTCCAGATTGGCGCTGCTCAGCATGCGGGCCTTATCGGCACCGTCACGGGGGGCGTACCGTTTGGCCAGCTCCAGCCAGGGCGCGGTGTCCAATTCGTCCACCCGGCCACGGATGCGCAGGCCCTTGCCCCCCGGCGGAGTCGCCGTGCCGCCCCCCAGCACCAGGTCGCCCCGGGCTTCGTCCAGCTTGCCCACGGGCGCCGCCAGGGCCAGGCTGGCAAGCCCGGCATAGTCCAGCCAGTAGCGCCGCTCGTCGCCGTCCAAGGTCATAAGCCAGGTAGCATCCCGGGTCTCGTCGGCCAGCTTGCCAAAAGGTGCCGGCAACTCGACCGCCAGGCCCTTGAGACTGGAATCGATGCGCAGTTGGCTATCCTTGCCGTCCAGACTCAGGTTCAGGCTGTAGGGCAAGGTGCCCGAAGCCGGCAGCGGCTGGGTCACGCCGAGCCAGGCAGTGAGATCTTTCAGGGTGATGCTGCCGTTGGCGAGGATGCGCGAACGGGCGTTACCGTTGCTGCCTTCGGCCTGGGCCTTGGCCCGGACTTCGCGTCCGAAGGCTTGGCCACGTATGTCCTGGGCACTGAGGCCTTTGTGGGTGTCGTAGCGGAATGCGCCCTTGAGCTGAGTCAACGACAGATCGGGACGAGCGATCTTCAGGTGCGCGTCGGCGGTACTGAGATCCACCACCACGTGGGGCACATGGCCCTTCTCCAGCGGGATATCCAGTTGCAGCCTGCCGTCAAGAGTGCCCTGCCCCTGCCAGCCAGCGAAGATATTCGCAGTGCCCATCGGGGCTTCCTGAAGAATCTTCAGTCCGTCGGTGAAGCTGCTGTCCAGTTGGGCGTCCAATAGCAGACGCGGCACTTCGCCAGCCTCTACGTGGGGCACTTCGGCCTCGGCGTCGCTCACCCGGCTGTCGAGGATGCGTCCATCCGGCACCTTGATCCGCACGCCGGAGTCCTCGATGAACACGTCACCACGGGCCTCGCGCAGTTCCGGCCAGCCGGGTTGGTACGCAAGTTCGGCATCACGCACCTTGAAGAACAGGCTGAGGGAACGCGCCGCCGGATCGGCACCTTGGGCCAGTGAGCCCTGGTACTGGAAGAAACCTTCATCCACCGCGCCCCCCTTGATGGCCTCCTTGAGCCACTTGGCCAGGGCCGGACTGAGCCCCGGCGAAAGGGTCGGCAGGTACTTCTCGGTGTAGCGTGCATCGCCTTCGCGCAGGCCGACACGCAGGTCCATGTAGTCCTCGGCCTCTGGCGCGCGCATCAAGCGAATCAGCATGTCACCGGCAATACGCCCCTCTTCGCCCTCCAGGCGCATGTACGGGCTGACAAGAGTGAAGGCGGTATCGTCCAGGCTCCAGGTCAACCGGGCGTTCGCTTCGCGATAGTGCCAGGGCTTGGGAAAGAGGTGGTCGAGGTGCAGGGTGAAGTCGTTCGAATCCAGGCGCAGCTCGCCCTGGAACAGATCCCCCACCAGGCTGCCACTGACGTTCTCGACGGCGGGCGCGCCGCGATAGGCGTTGAGGCCGACATCGTCGAGGTTGCTGCTGAAGTCCAGGCGCTTGGCGCCTTCCTGTAGCGGGCGGTAATGCAGACTCAGGTTGCGCAGGGCGCCCCGCGGCTTCAAGCCAGCCACTGCGGTGGCTGTGGCTTCTGGCAGCGGGATCAGCGCCTCCACTACCGGTAGCAAGGGCGCTACCTCCAGGCGGTCGGCGCTCAGCGCCCACTCGGGGCGCTCACCCGCCTTGTGATCAAGACGAAGATGGGCCTCGCCCCAGCGCGTCTCCCCGATGTTCGCCGCAAGGGAATCGAGCAGGACCTGGAACCCCTCATCGGTCCGGGTGAAATAGACATTGAGCCCGACGTTGCTCAGGGTGACTGCCTTGCGTTTGGCATAGGCGCCGCGTACTTCGGGCACATGCAGCTTGGCGACGGCACGCCGCATACCGCCCTTGCTCCATTCGCCCCAGACTTCGCCACCTGCCTGCAGCCGCTGAAGACGCCAGTCACGAGTCAGGCTGGCGGGCAGCCAGCGCGCCCAATCGGTTTGCGGCAGGCTGAGATAAAGTTCCGCATCATTCTGCAGCCAGGCGTCGGAATTGAGGCGGGTTCTCAGACGCAGGGCCATCGGCTGCCCATCGGGTAGCGTGAAGCGGCCATCAAGGCGCTGGCGGCTACCACTGGCTTTCAGCGTGGCGCTGACATAGGTGAAGCTCGTGGACGCCTGCCCTTCGGATTCCAGGGTGAGCTGGCTGTTCAGCACGGATACGTGACCAATCTGCTGCAGCAGGGCGCGGACCTGTCGGGGGCCAGGGAGCGGCTTGTCCGAGTTGGTGGCAAAACCTTCCAGATGCCATTTCCCAGCCTTGTCCTGGCTCAGGCCGATCTGGACGCCATCCAGCTCCAGTCGGGCGATACGTGGCTGCCGCGCCATCAGACTGCCAAGCACGTCAGGCACCACGCGTATCTGATCCACGCGCAGGACGCCATTGCCCTTGCCCAACACGACGTCGTGCGCAATCAGCAGCGGCGCCAGCCCGTGCCAACGCCCTTCCAGGCCGCCGATCTCAAGCGGCTGCCCCAGCGCGGCGGAGGCCTTGGCTTCTGCTTCGGCACGGTACTCAGCCACAAATGGCACCAGTTCGCGCCCCAGGCTGACATAAAGCGCCGACAGGACCAGGAACAGGGCGCAAAGCCCCAGTGACCAGCGCAGCATGCGCATCAACCAGCGGGCTATGGCTTCCACTCAGCGCCTCAAAGCAGGACCACGTCGTACTGTTCCTGGGAATACATGGTTTCCACCTGGAACTTGATCGGCCGCCCGATAAAGGCTTCCAGATCAGCGACGTTGCCCGATTCTTCATCCAGAAGTCGATCCACCACTTTCTGGTTCGCCAGCACGAGGTAGCCTTCCGCCTGATAGGCCCGGGCCTCGCGCAGTATTTCGCGGAAGATTTCGTAGCAGATGGTTTCTGCGGTCTTCAGCAGGCCACGGCCCAGGCAGCTGGCGCAAGGCTCGCAGAGCACCTGGATCAGGCTCTCGCGGGTGCGCTTGCGGGTCATCTGTACCAGTCCGAGTTCGGTGATACCGATGATGTTGGTCTTGGCGTGGTCGCGTTCCAGCTGCTTTTCCAGGGTACGCAGCACCTGGCGCTGGTGTTCTTCATCTTCCATGTCGATGAAATCGATGATGATGATCCCGCCCAGGTTGCGCAGGCGCAGCTGGCGGGCGATGGCGGTGGCCGCTTCGAGATTGGTCTTGAAGATGGTCTCTTCGAGGGTTCGATGGCCGACGAAGGCACCGGTGTTCACATCGATCGTGGTCATCGCCTCGGTAGGGTCGATGATCAGGTAACCCCCCGACTTCAGCAGCACTTTACGTTCCAGGGCCTTCTGGATTTCATCCTCGACGCCGTAGAGGTCGAAGATCGGTCGCTCACCGGGGTAGTGCTCCAGTCGATCGGAAACTTCAGGCATCAACTCGTCGACGAACTGGGTCACTTTCTGGAAGGTCTCGCGCGAGTCGATGCGAATCTTCTCGATGCGCGGGTTGACCAGGTCACGTAGGGTGCGCAAGGCAAGGCTGAGGTCTTCGTAGATGACCGATGGTGCCGAAGCGGTCTGCATCTGCGAGGAAATCTGCTCCCACAAGCGGCGCAGATAGCGGATGTCCGCCAGGATTTCATCGGCGCGGGCGCCGTCAGCGGCGGTACGCAGGATGAAGCCGCCGGCCTCCTCAATGCCTTCGGCGGCGATGCAGTCGGCCACCACCTGTTTGAGGCGCTCGCGCTCGGCCTCGTCCTCGATCTTCAGGGAAATGCCCACATGGCTGGTACGCGGCATGTACACGAGGTAACGCGAGGGTATCGACAGCTGGGTGGTCAGGCGAGCGCCCTTGCTGCCTATCGGGTCCTTCGTGACCTGCACGACCAGGCTCTGGCCCTCATGCACCAGTGCGCTGATGCTCTCCACGGCACTGCCTTCGCGGTTGCTGATTTCCGAGGCATGAATGAACGCCGCGCGATCCAGGCCGATGTCGACGAAGGCCGCCTGCATGCCCGGCAGTACCCGCACCACCTTGCCCTTGTAAATGTTGCCGACGATGCCGCGACGCAAGGTGCGCTCTACATGCACCTCCTGCAGCACACCGTTCTCCACTAGCGCCACGCGCGATTCCATCGGCGTGATATTGATCAGAATCTCTTCGCTCATGCCGTTGACCTATCCCAGGTGCTGCCAACAAGGAATGCCGAACCCGGCGAGCATTTCCGCCGTTTCCAGCAGCGGCAATCCCACTACCGCTGAATAACTGCCTTCAACACGACTGACGAATACCGCACCCAGCCCCTGAATAGCGTAGCTGCCGGCCTTGTCGGCGGGCTCGCCGCTGGCCCAGTAGGTTTCCATTTCGATTCGGGAAATGGGACGAAAGCGCACCCGACTGGCGACCACCCGCGCTTCGCAGCGATCCACGGCTGCCAGCGCAACCGCAGTGAGCACCTCATGCTCGCGACCGGACAACTGCTCCAGAATGGCCAGAGCATCGTCGCGATCAACCGGTTTGCCGAGAATGCGACCATCCAGAACCACCGCGGTGTCTGCCCCCAGCACGCAGGCCGCGCTGGTCTCGGCCAGGCTGGCGAGGCCGGCCAGGGCCTTCTCGCGCGCCAGACGCTCAACATAGGCGTTTGCTGGCTCGTCCGGCAGGGCGGTTTCGTCGATGGAGGCGATCAGGGTGATATGGGGAACGCCGATCTGTGACAGCAGCTCGCGTCGGCGCGGTGACCCCGAAGCCAGGTACAGCGTGGCCATGCGGACTTCTCCCTGTCGAAGACAGAGGCTTGCGACATGGCCGCAAGCCGATCAGTTGACGTTGAGGCGGCGACTCGTGCCGCGCAGGGCGGCATAAACCCAAGGCCAGAGCAACGCGCTGACCAGGGCGGGCAGCAGGAAGACCAGGGTCGGGGGACGATTACCGGTGAGGGCATTGAGCCACAGCTGCACCAACTGGGCCAGGCCGAAAACTACGAGCAGCACCAAACACTGCTGCCACATGGGGAACATGCGCAGCCGCTGGTGCAAGGTCAGCACCAGGAAGGTGATCAGGGCGAGGATCAAGGCATTCTGACCTAGCAACGTGCCATAGAGCACATCCTCCGCCAGGCCCAGCAGCCAGGCAGTGGTCATGCCCACGCGGTGCGGCAGGGCGAGTGTCCAGTAGGTGAGGAAGAGCGCCAGCCAGAGCGGCCGGCCGATTTCCATGAAGCTGGGGACCGGTCCGACGCTGAGTACCAGCGCCAGGATCAGGCTGACCCAGATCACCCAGCCATTGTTGGAGCGCAGGCCGACCATCACTGACTCTCCTGGGGATTACGTGCTGCCGGCGGCTTGTTCGGTGCGCCCTGGGCCGGCGCAGTAGTCGCCGGCGCTGCGACCGGGGCCTGGGCGGCGGGGGTACTGGCAGCGGCGGGTGCGGCCTGGGCGGCCGGAATGACCGGAGCGGTAGCGTCACCCTGGGCAGGTTGGGCGGCAGCTTCGCGGTCAGCAGCCTCCTGGGCCTTGGCGGCATCGTTGGCGCGCTCTTCGGGGCTGCGGGTATCGGTGAACACCAGCAGCATGTAGCGGCTGCGGTTCAGCGCGGCGGTAGGCACGGCGCGAACGATGGCGAACGGCTGGCCGGAATCGTGGATGACTTCCTTGACGATCGCCACCGGGTAGCCTGCCGGGAAGCGCTGGCCAAGGCCGGAACTCACCAGCAGGTCGCCCTCCTTGATGTCAGCGGTATCGGCAACGTGGCGCAACTCGAGGCGCTCGGGGTTGCCCGTGCCACTGGCAATGGCGCGCAGGCCGTTGCGGTTCACCTGCACCGGAATGCTGTGGGTGGTATCGGTCAGCAACAGCACGCGGGATGTATAGGGCATCACCTCCACCACTTGGCCCATCAGACCGCGAGCATCGAGCACCGGCTGGCCAAGGAACACGCCGTCCTTCTCGCCCTTGTCGATCAGGATGCGGTGGGTGAAGGGGTTGGGATCTACGCCGATCAACTCGCCAACCAGGACTTTTTCATCCACCAGGGCAGAAGAGTTGAGCAGCTCGCGCAACCGAACGTTCTGCTCAGTCAGGGTCGCCAGCTTCTGCAGGCGACGCTGCATCAGCAGGGCCTCGGCCTTGAGCTTCTCGTTCTCGGCGATCAGAGTGCTGCGACTGGTGAACTGGTCACTGACGCCATCCCAGACACGCACCGGCAAGTCGGCCAGCCAATAGAAAGGCGTGAGCACGAGACCCATCTGGCTGCGCATGGGTTTGAGCGTGTCAAAGCGGGCGTCGACCACCATCAGTGCAGCCGATAGCACGGCGAACACCAACAGGCGCACGCCGAGCGAAGGTCCCTTGGTGAATAGCGGTTTGATGGCCCGCTCCTATGGCTGCGTTGCTCTCGACCTTACTCGGTGGAGAGCAGATCCATCGCGTGACGGTCCATCATCTCCAAGGCACGGCCGCCGCCACGGGCGACGCAGGTCAGCGGATCTTCTGCGACGATCACTGGCAGTCCGGTTTCCTGGGCCAGCAGTTTGTCCAGATCGCGCAGCAGCGCACCACCACCGGTCAGCACCAGGCCACGCTCGGCGATGTCGGACGCCAGTTCCGGCGGAGATTGCTCCAGGGCGCTCTTCACCGCCTGAACGATGGTCGCCAGAGACTCCTGCAGGGCTTCCAGCACTTCATTGGAGTTCAGGGTGAAGCTGCGCGGTACGCCTTCAGCCAGGTTACGGCCACGGACGTCGATCTCACGGATCTCACCACCCGGGAAGGCGGTGCCGATTTCCTGCTTGATGCGCTCGGCGGTGGATTCGCCGATCAGGCTGCCGTAGTTACGGCGCACGTAGGTGACGATGGATTCGTCGAAGCGGTCGCCGCCTACACGCACGGATTCGGCGTAGACCACGCCGTTCAGGGAGATCAGGGCGATTTCGGTGGTACCACCACCGATATCCACGACCATGGACCCGCGGGCTTCTTCCACCGGCAGGCCGGCGCCGATGGCAGCAGCCATGGGCTCTTCGATCAGAAATACTTCGCGGGCGCCGGCGCCCAGGGCGGATTCACGGATGGCACGGCGTTCCACCTGGGTGGATTTGCAGGGCACGCAGATCAGGACGCGCGGGCTCGGCTGCAGGAAGCTGTTTTCGTGAACCTTGTTGATGAAGTACTGCAGCATCTTTTCGCAGACGCTGAAGTCGGCGATCACGCCGTCCTTCATCGGGCGGATGGCGGAGATGTTGCCAGGAGTACGGCCCAGCATGCGCTTGGCTTCGGTACCGACGGCTACCACGCTCTTCTGGTTGCCGTGGTTACGAATGGCGACCACCGAGGGTTCGTTGAGGACGATACCGCGCTCACGCACGTAAATAAGGGTATTGGCAGTGCCCAGGTCGATCGACAGATCGCTGGAAAACATGCCACGCAGTTTCTTGAACATGGGAGAGGGACCCTAGGCAACGCGTGGGTAAAAAAGTGCGGCAAACTCTAACAATGACGGGGATTTTGGGCAAGGCGCCGATATGTTAAATTGCCTGTTTTTCCGGGCCACCAAGGCCCATCATCGCGGCCTTTGACCGCTCGTTCGCAGCACCGTTCCCCGCTCGATTCCCGCACGGTCGACTGCCCACGCAGGCCGCTTCTAGTTGGAGACCCCCGATGGCGCTTGAACGCTCCGACGTGGAAAAAATCGCCCATCTCGCCCGACTGGGCCTGAACGAGGCCGATATCCCGCGTACCACCGAGACCCTGAACAACATCCTCGGCCTGATCGACGCCATGCAAGCCGTGGACACCGACGGCATCGAACCCATGGCCCACCCGCTTGACGCCACCCAGCGCCTGCGCGCCGACAGCGTCACCGAGGAAAACCGACGCGAGGCCTACCAAGCCATCGCGCCGGCCGTCGAGAACGGCCTGTACCTCGTGCCCAAAGTCATCGAATAAGGAAAGGGTTCCCCATGCATCAACTGACCCTCGCCGAGATCGCCCGCGGCCTCGCCGCCAAGGAATTCTCCGCCGAAGAGCTGACCCGCGGCCTGCTGGCTCGCATCCACCAGCTCGATCCGCAATTGAACAGCTTTATCAGCATCACCGACGAACCGGCCATCGAACAGGCCAAGGCAGCCGACGCACGGCGTGCCGCCGGTGAGCAAGGCGCCCTGCTTGGCGCCCCCATCGCTCACAAGGACCTGTTCTGCACCGAAGGCGTGCTGACCAGCTGCGCCTCGAAGATCCTCAGCGGTTTCAAGGCGCCTTACGACGCCACCGTCGTCGCCCGCCTCAAGGCAGCCGGCGCGGTCAGCCTTGGCAAGCTGAACATGGATGAGTTCGCCATGGGCTCCTCCAACGAGTCCAGCCACTACGGCGCGGTAAAGAACCCCTGGGCCCTGGACCGCGTACCCGGAGGCTCTTCCGGTGGTTCCGCCGCGGCCGTCGCCGCGCGCCTGGTGCCCGCGGCTACCGGCACCGATACCGGTGGCTCGATCCGTCAGCCGGCTGCCTTCACCAACCTCACCGGCATCAAGCCCACCTACGGCCGGGTTTCCCGCTGGGGCATGATCGCCTACGCCTCCAGCCTCGATCAGGGCGGTCCGCTGGCCCGGACAGCCGAGGACTGCGCGCTGATGCTCGGCGCCATGGCCGGCTTCGACCCGAAGGACTCCACCAGTGTCGACCAGCCCGTGGATGACTACCTCGCCAGCCTGAACCAGCCGCTTGCCGGCCTGCGCATCGGCCTGCCGAAGGAATACTTCGGCGCCGGTCTCGACAGCCGCATCGCCGACGCGGTGCTGGCCGTTGTCGAAGACCTGAAGAAACTGGGTGCCACCGTCAAGGAAATCAGCCTGCCGAACATGCAGCACGCCATCCCGGCCTACTACGTGATCGCCCCGGCGGAGGCCTCCTCCAACCTGTCGCGTTTCGACGGCGTGCGCTTCGGCTATCGCTGCGAAAACCCGCAGAACCTGGAAGACCTGTACAAGCGCTCCCGTGCCGAAGGCTTTGGCGCCGAAGTGAAGCGTCGCATCATGGTCGGCACCTATGCCCTGTCCGCCGGCTACTACGACGCCTACTACCTGAAGGCGCAGAAAATCCGCCGCCTGATCAAGAACGACTTCGTCAGTGCCTTCAATGAAGTCGACGTGATCCTCGGCCCGACCACGCCAAACCCGGCCTGGAAACTCGGCGAGAAGAACAACGACCCGGTCGCCCAGTACCTGGAAGACATCTACACCATCACCGCCAACCTGGCGGGTCTGCCAGGGCTCTCCATGCCCGCCGGCTTCATCGATGGCTTGCCGGTCGGTGTACAGCTACTGGCCCCCTACTTCCAGGAAAGCCGTCTGCTCAACGTCGCCCACCAGTACCAGCAGGCGACCGATTGGCACACTCGCGCCCCGGCCGGATTCTGAGGAACACGTACATGCAATGGGAAACAGTGATCGGGCTGGAAATCCACGCACAGCTCAGCACCCAATCGAAGATTTTCTCCGGCAGCGCCACCACCTTCGGTGCCGAGCCCAACACCCAGGCCAGCCTGGTTGACCTCGGCATGCCCGGCACCCTGCCGGTGCTGAACGAAGAAGCCGTGCGCATGGCCTGCAAGTTCGGCCTGGCCATCGACGCCGAAATCGCCGAGAAGAACGTCTTCGCGCGCAAGAACTACTTCTATCCAGACCTGCCCAAGGGCTACCAGACCAGTCAGATGGACCTGCCGATCGTCGGCAAGGGCTTCCTCGACATCACCCTGGAAGACGGCACCATCAAGCGCGTCGGCATCACCCGCGCGCACCTGGAAGAAGACGCCGGCAAGAGCCTGCACGAAGACTTCCACGGCATGAGCGGCATCGACCTGAACCGTGCCGGCACCCCGCTGCTGGAAATCGTTTCCGAGCCGGACATCCGCAGCGCCAAGGAAGCGGTCGCCTACGTCAAGGCCATCCATGCCCTGGTGCGCTATCTGGGTATCTGCGACGGCAACATGGCCGAAGGCTCGCTGCGCTGCGACTGCAACGTCTCGGTCCGCCCGAAAGGCCAGGCCGAATTCGGCACCCGTGCCGAGATCAAGAACGTCAACTCATTCCGCTTCATCGAGAAAGCGATCAACCACGAAGTGCAGCGGCAGATCGAACTGATCGAGGACGGCGGCAAGGTTGTGCAGGAAACCCGCCTGTACGACCCGAACAAGGACGAAACCCGCTCCATGCGCAGCAAGGAGGAAGCCAACGACTACCGTTACTTCCCCTGCCCCGACCTGTTGCCGGTGGTGATCGAGAAGAGCTTCCTCGACGAAGTGCGCGCTCAGCTGCCGGAGCTGCCCAACCAGAAGCGTGAGCGTTTCCAAACCGAGTTCGGCCTGTCCGCCTACGACGCCAGCGTGCTCTCCGCCAGCCGTGAGATGGCCGACTACTTCGAAGTCGTGCAGAAGGCTTGTGGTGACGCCAAGCTGGCCGCCAACTGGGTGATGGGCGAACTCTCCAGCCTGCTCAACAAGGACAGCCTGGAAATCGAGCAATCACCGGTTTCCGCCGATCAACTGGGTGGAATGATCCTGCGCATCAAGGACAACACCATTTCCGGCAAGATCGCCAAGATGGTCTTCGAAGCCATGGCCGCCGGCGAAGGTTCCGCCGACGAGATCATCGAGAAGAAAGGCCTGAAGCAGGTCACCGACACCGGCGCCATCGAGTCCATGCTCGACGAAGTGCTGGCTGCCAACGCCGCCCAGGTCGAGCAGTATCGCGCCAGCGATGAAGCCAAGCGCGCCAAGATGTTCGGCTTCTTCGTCGGCCAGGCGATGAAAGCTTCCAAGGGCAAGGCCAATCCCGGCCAAGTGAACGAATTGCTCAAGAAGAAGCTCAAAGGGTGAGCCGGATCTAGCCAACGCATGCGTTGGCCCGGCGAAAGACCGGCCATGGATGGCCGGGCCGGGACATCTGGATGAGTTCGGCTTTACGACAGGGAAGTCCGCTCAAAACCCGACAAGGCCAGCATCTGGTCGAGCGCTTCCTGGGAGCATCCTTTATGTGGCGCCAGCTCTGCACCCTTGCCTTTCTCTCCCTTTCGCTTGCCGGCTGCAGCACCAATCCTTTCGGCGGCGGTAGCGAGTCCGGCCACGGCTACCGCGCCGAAGGCAAGGCGTCCTATTACGGCTCCAGGCACCATGGCAAGCGCACCGCCAGTGGCGAACGCTTCGACCAGCACGCCCTGACCGCCGCGCACCGCACCTTGCCCTTCGGTACCCGGGTGAAAGTCACCAACCTCAACAACGACCGCTCGGTGGTGGTACGCATCAATGATCGCGGCCCCCATGTTCGTGGCCGCATCGTCGACCTCTCGCGCGAAGCGGCCGAACGTCTGGGGATGCTGCGCGCCGGCGTGGTTCCGGTGCGCGTGGAATCCCTCGACTGACTGGAGAATCGCAATGAATGAAGAACGCAAATCCGGCCTGCAGGTGCGCCGGGAAGTCATGGGCGACGCCTTCGTCGACCGCGCCCTGGGCAATGCCACCGAATTCACCCAGCCGCTGCAGGACTTCGTCAACGAACACGCCTGGGGCGGCGTGTGGAACCGTGAGGGCCTGCCGCGCAAGACGCGCAGTCTGATCACCCTCGCCGCCCTTACCGCGCTGAAATGCCCGCAAGAGCTGAAAGGCCATGTGCGCGGTGCGCTCAACAACGGATGCACAGTCGAGGAAATCCGCGAAGCACTGCTGCACTGTGCGGTCTACGCCGGCGTTCCTGCGGCCATCGATGCCTTCCGCGCCGCCCAGGAAGTCATCGACGACTATCAGAAAGCCTGACATTTTTCGCAGGACTCATATCCAGCCCGTCCACT
The DNA here is from genome assembly GCF_038440135.1 of Pseudomonas sp. OTU5201. Classification (NCBI taxonomy): domain Bacteria; kingdom Pseudomonadati; phylum Pseudomonadota; class Gammaproteobacteria; order Pseudomonadales; family Pseudomonadaceae; genus Pseudomonas; species Pseudomonas sp. OTU5201. The sequence goes on from NZ_JASATC010000009.1 coordinate 132,856, forward strand.
GCAACAGGAACAAACCGATATTGGTGGTCACCACCGCCGCCAGGGTGGTCATCACGATGATCGCTGCCGCCAGCTCGTGGTTGCCGTTCACCGCGCGGGCCATGACGAAGCTCGCAGCAGCGGTCGGACTGGCGAAGTAGAGGAAGAGGATCGCCAGGTCGGCATCGCGGAACCCGCATAACCAGGCGCCGAAGGTTGCCAGGATAGGCAGCCAGACCATTTTCATCAGGCTGGCGCTGACCGCGATCTTGCCGCTGGAGCGCAGGGACGCCAGCGACAGGGTCCCACCGATGCAGATCAGCGCCAGGGGCAGGGTCATCTGTGCGAAGTACTCGCCCGAGGTGATCAGCCAGGCCGGCAATGGCAATTGCCAGTACGCCACCGGAAGTGCGGCCAGTACACCAATGATCAGCGGGTTGCTGATGATGCTCCTGGCAAGACTCACGGGGTCGCTCTTGGCATCCGGGCTGTAGATGGCCAGGACGATGGACGACAGCGTGTTGTAGCTGAGAATCACCACCCCGCCGAGAATACTGCCCACCGATAGGCCGTAGTCGCCGTACATGCTGGTGGCCAGGGCCAGACCAACGATGCCGTTGTTGCCGCGAAAGGCACCCTGGGTATAGATCCCGCGATCCGCCGCCGGGCAGCGAAGGATCGCCCAGCCCCAGCCAATCAGGAAACACACCAGGGTCGCAACGACGAAATAGCCAATCAGTGCCGGCTGCAGGGCAGTGCGCAAGTCCGCCTGGACGATCCCGAGGAACAGCAGGGTCGGCATGGTGCCCTTGAACACCAGCGATGACGCGGTGTTGATGAAGGCGGTATCGATCCAGCCGAGGCGCTTGAGGCCCACGCCCAGGAACAGCATGGAAAACACCGGCGCGGTGATGCTGAGGGTCTGCTGGACGACGGCGAGCATGGATGAACCTTAGCGGCGGGAATAGTTAGGCGGCTAAGGATACCAATTACGGCAGGGAAATGGCTTTCGCGGGGCTTTCAGAGTAAAGCTCGGCACAAATATCCGTGGGGCCAAGAGTCTTGTAGGAGCTGGCTTGCCAGCGAAACGCCGCCAATCGCTGGCACGCCAGCTCCTAGGGGCAATGCAGCTGCCTACAACACGTCATGCAGACATAGAGCTCGCCCCCACAAGGAGCAGGACGCTCAGCGCCTTACCGGCCGCTTCTGCAGCTTGCGTTGCAAAGTCCGGCGGTGCATGCCGAGCGCGCGGGCAGTGGCGGAAATGTTGCCATCATGCTCAGCCAGCACGCGCTGGATGTGCTCCCACTGTAGGCGATCCACCGACATCGGGTTTTCCGGCACCAGACTGTCCAGGTCGGCGTGTTCGGAAAGCAGCGCGGTCAGCACATCGTCGGCGTCGGCCGGCTTGCACAGGTAATTGGTGGCGCCGCGTTTGATCGCCTCCACGGCGGTGGCGATGCTCGAATAGCCGGTCAGGATCACGACGCGCATCTCGGCGTCCAGTTCCAGCAGCTTGGGCAACAGCACAAGGCCGGAATCACCGTCCATCTTCAGGTCCAGCACGGCGTAGTCGGGCAGGTCTTCCTTGGCCAACTGCAACCCTTCTTCGGCAGAACCGGCCACCGTCACTCGCAGACCACGACGCGCCATAGCCCGCGCCATGACGCGGGTGAAGGTGGCGTCATCGTCCACTAGCAGCAGGTGGGGTTGCTCTTCGCCTTCGATCAGGGGTTCGTCAGTCATCTCGCTTCCTCTTCGTCAAGGCACTCAGGCGACGCCATAGGTGCGCGGCAGGCGCAGCTCGGTCAGGGTGCCGCCTTCCTCATGGTTATAAAGTTTAACCGTACCGCCGGCGCGAGTAACGCTGGCCTGGCTCAGGAACAGGCCGAGGCCGAAACCCTTGCCCTTGGTGGTGAAGAACGGCCGACCAAGCTGTTCGGCGATGGCCAGGGGTACGCCGGCACCGTGGTCGCGGATGGTCAGGACCATCCACTGGTGATCCCAGTTGACGCGGATGTCGAGCTTTTCCGGACAGGCATCGGCCGCGTTGTTGAGCAGGTTCAGCAGCGCCTGGGTGAGGTCAGCCGGGGGTTTCACCCTCGGCGCCACACCAAGACCCATGCACTGGTAGCGGTAGGTGGCTTCCGGGCGCATGAGGTGCCAACGGTTGAGTGTGACTTCAAGCCATTCGATCACCGATTGCTCCACCACCGCCTGGCGACGATCCGCCTCGGCGGCGCGCACCAGTTGCTGCAGCGTGTCCTTACAGAGCATGACCTGTTCCTGCAGCAGGGCAAGGTCGTCCTGCAGTCCGGGCTTGTCGCCATACTCCTGGCGCAGCTCCTTGAGCAGCACGCTCATGGTCGCCAGCGGTGTACCCAACTCATGGGCGGCACCGGCAGCCTGGGTGGCCACCGCCAGCAGTTGCTGGTCGCGCATGCTTTCCTCGCGACGCACCGCCTGCAACTGGTCCTGGCGCCTCAGCTCTTCAGCCATGCGTGCGACGAAGAAGGTGATCAGCGCGGCCGCCAGGGCAAAGCTCAACCACATGCCGTAGATCAGCAGCGACTCACGCTGGCCGGTGGGCATTTCCAGCGGATGGAACAGCACCAGCAGCAGGGTGTAAGCCGCCAGCGCGAGGCCCGCGAGCGTGAGGGTGTAGAGCCAGGGCAGGGTTGCCGCAGCGATGGTCAGCGGGACCAGGTAATAAGAAACGAAGGGGTTGGTCGAGCCCCCGGAGAAATACAGCAGCACGCTGTGGATAACCAGGTCGAGGCCAAGCTGGACGGCATATTCCAGCTCGGTCACCGGCCAGGGCCCGCGCAGGCGCAGCGCCGTGCCGACGCATAGCACCAGCGAGACGCCGAGGGTCAGGCTCAGGGCCAGCCAGGGCAATTGCAGCAGTTGGGCCTTGTAGGCGAGGCCGACCGAGCCGGCCTGGGCGGCCAGGACAAGGATGCGGATCAGGGTCAGCCGCAGCAGGTTCTGGCGGCTGGCAGACAGTAGCTGTACGGGTTCTAGCATGGGCACTCCCAGGAATCGCCGGAGTATAACCAAGGCACACCCCGACCCGCCTCTGTGCGGCAACTCGCCGCAGCGGCAATAGCCGGCGGGATCCATCTCTGTAGGGGCGAATGAATTCGCCCCTACATGGTCATCGACAGTTCACGGCCTAGCTGGAACATCCGTCCCGATTTTTGGTCAATTGGCGTCGCCGTTAACCCGAATGGCCGTTTACCCTCGTCCCATACGGAGAAACACTGCGCAACCCGCGCGCAAACCTTTCCCACAAGGAGTCGTCATGCCCAAGTTCACTCGCCTCGCAGCCGCCCTCGCCCTTTGCGCCGCCAGCCTCGGCAGCCTCTCGGCCCAGGCCGGCAACGAAGTCCACTACAACCAGGTGGCCGTGCGCGCCGAGGTCAGCCAGGAAGTGGCCCACGACCTGATGCACGTCACCCTTTACAGCGAGTCGCAGAACACCGACCCGGCCAAGCTGGCCGACGAAATCACCCGCACGCTCAACACCGCGGTGGAAAAGGCCCGCAAGACCAAGGGCGTCACGGTCAGCCTGGGCAGCCGCAACAGCTACCCGGTGTATGACGAGAAAGGCCAGAAGATCACCGCCTGGCGCGAGCGCGCCGAAGTGCGCCTGGAAAGCGCCGACTTCGCTACGCTCTCCCAGCTCAGCGCCGATATGCTGGGCCAGCTGAAAATGGCCGGGATGAACTTCAGCATCGCAGACAAAACCCGCAAGACCCATGAAGACGATCTGATCAAGCAGGCTGTCGATGCCTTCAAGGCCCGCGCCCAGCTGGCTACCAATGCCCTCGGCGGCAAGGACTACAAGCTGGTCAACCTGAGCCTGAACAGCGCCGGTTTCCAGCCGCCGCAGCCGATCATGATGCGCACCATGGCCGCCAAGGGTTACGCCGACGGCGCTGCCGTTCCCGAGATCGAGGCTGGCACCAGCCGCGTCAGCGTCAGCGCCGATGGCACCATCGAAGTGCAGATGCCCTGATCCAAAACAGGGCGTCGTGGCCTTTCGGGGCGGCGCCCCCTCCCCTCCTCGGGCTTGAATTTGCAAAATTGCGACAAGCCCTTACAGCTTTATCCCGCCGACTACACTCTTTCCGGTCCAGCTATTGCGCCGGGCATATGCCCTGCATAGCTTCTCGCAAGGTCCCCACAAAGGGCCCCTCACGATGACAAACAGAATAAACATGAGGTCAACATGCGTAAAAACGCCGTCATCCAGGCACTTGTCGCCGCTGGGCTGATCGCCAGCGCGCCCCTCGCCAGCGCTGCAAGCAACCTGGTGTTCTGCTCCGAAGGCAGCCCCGCCGGCTTCGACCCGGGCCAATACACCACCGGCACCGATTTCGACGCTGCTGCAGAAACCGTCTTCAACCGCCTGAGCCAGTTCGAGCGTGGCGGCACTGCGGTGGTCCCGGGCCTGGCCGAGAAGTGGGATGTCTCTCCCGACGGCCTCAGCTACACCTTTCACCTGCGCAAGGGCGTAAAGTTCCACACCACCGAGTACTTCAAGCCCTCCCGCGATTTCAACGCCGACGACGTGCTCTTCACCTTCCAGCGCATGCTCGACAAGGAACATCCGTTCCGTAAGGCGTACCCCACCGAGTTCCCTTACTTCACCGACATGGGGATGGACGCCAACATCGCCAAGGTCGAGAAGATCGACGACAGCACCGTCAAGTTCACCCTCAACGGCGTGGACGCCGCGTTCATCCAGAACCTGGCGATGAGCTTCGCCTCCATCCAGTCCGCCGAGTACGCCGACCAGCTGCTGAAGTCCGGCAAGGCTGCCGATATCAACCAGAAGCCCATCGGCACTGGCCCCTTCGTCTTCAAGCGCTACCAGAAGGACGCCCAGATTCGCTTCACCGGCAACAAGGACTACTGGAAACCCGAGGACGTGAAGATCGACAACCTGATCTTCGCCATCAACACCGACGCCTCGGTACGCATGCAGAAGCTCAAGGCCGGCGAATGCCAGGTCACCCTTTTCCCACGTCCGGCCGACCTGGATGCCCTGAAGAAAGACAGCAATCTGAACATGCCGTCGCAGCCGGGCTTCAACCTTGGCTACATCGCCTACAACGTTACCCACAAGCCGTTCGACAAGCTTGAAGTGCGCCAGGCGCTGGACATGGCGGTGAACAAGAAGGCCATCATCGACGCCGTCTACCAGGGCGCCGGCCAGTTGGCCGTGAACGGCATGCCGCCGACCCAGTGGTCCTACGACGAAACCATCAAGGACGCCGGCTACAACCCGGAAAAGGCCAAGGAACTGCTCAAGGCCGCCGGCGTTGCCGAAGGTACCGAGATCACCCTCTGGGCCATGCCCGTCCAGCGCCCGTACAACCCCAACGCCAAGCTGATGGCCGAAATGCTCCAGTCCGACTGGGCCAAGGTGGGCATCAAGGCCAAGATCGTCACCTACGAGTGGGGCGAGTACATCAAGCGCGCCAAAGGCGGCGAGCACGACGCCATGCTGATTGGCTGGAGCGGTGACAACGGTGACCCGGACAACTGGCTGGGCACTCTGTACGGCTGCGACGCCGTCGATGGCAACAACTTCTCCAAATGGTGCGACGCCAGCTACGACAAGCTGATCAAGCAAGCCAAGGCCACCCCGGACCAGGCCAAGCGCACCGAGATGTACAAGCAAGCCCAGCACATCCTGAAGGACAACGTGCCGATCACCCCGATCGCCCACTCCACTGTCTACCAGCCAATGCGCAAGAACGTGCAGGACTTCCTGATCAGCCCGTTCGCGCTCAACTCCTTCTATGGCGTGAGCGTCGGCAAGTAAGCCGGCAAACGGGGCCTTCGGGCCCCGTTTTCTTTTGGGGCATCGCGTAGCCCGGATGCAATCCGGGAACACGGCGCCCGGCAATCCCCGGATTTCATCCGGGCTACATGCTCAACCGGAAATCGCCGTTTCAAGGAAGTCCGATGCGCCGAAGCCTGCTGACCCTCGCTCTCTGCCTTCCCCTTTACGCAGCGGCCAGCCAATCCCTGGTGGTCTGCACCGAAGCCAGCCCCGAAGGCTTCGACATCGTCCAGTACACCGCCGCCACCACGGCCGATGCCTCGGCCGAGACGGTCTTCGACCGCTTGGTGCAGTTCGCTCCCGGCAGCACCCGGCTGCAACCGGGATTGGCGGAAAGCTGGAGCATCAGCCCCGACGGCCTCGTCTACGAATTCGAATTGCGCAAGGGCGTGACCTTCCACAGCACGTCCTGGTTCACTCCCAGCCGTGAATTCAATGCCGACGACGTGCTCTGGAGTTTCCAGCGCCAGCTCGACCCGGCTCATCCCTGGCACACGCTGTCCCCACGCGGCTTCCCCTATGCCGAATCCATGGCCTTCGCGCAGTTGATCGAGCGCATCGAGAAACTCGACGACCACCGCGTGCGTTTCACCCTGAAACACCCCGAGGCGCCCTTTCTCGCTGACCTGGCCATGGGCTTCACCTCCATCTATTCCGCCGAGTACGCCGACCAGCTGCTGAAAGCCGGAAAGCCGGAGCAGCTCAACCGCGAACCGGTCGGCACCGGCCCGTTCGTCTTCGAGCGCTACCGCAAGGATGCGCAGATCCGCTTCCGCGCCAACACGCACTACTGGGCAGGCAAACCCGCGATCGACCGTCTGCTGTTCGCCATCACCCCCGATCCCAATGTGCGCGTACAGCAACTCAAGGCCAGCGCCTGCCAGATTGCCGTCTATCCGCGTCCGACTGATATCGACGCCCTGCGCCAGGACCCGGCCTTGCAGGTTCTGGAGCTGGACTCCCTGCTCGTCGCCTACGTTGGCATCAACACCCGCCATCCGCCGCTCGACGACGTGCGGGTACGCCAGGCCATCAACCTGGCCTTCGACACCCGCGCCTACCTGCGCGCCCAGTATGGCGAAGGGAATGCCAGTATCGCCGTGGCGCCCTACCCGGCCACCCTGCTGGGCTTCAACGACAAGCTGACCCCTTGGCCCCACGACCCGGAAAAAGCGCGGCAACTACTGGCTGAAGCGGGCCACAAGGACGGCTTCAAGCTGAGCATCTGGACCCGCCCCGGCGGCGGACCGACCAACCCCAACCCGGGCATTGGCGCGCAGATGCTCCAGGCGGATCTGGCCGCCATCGGCATCAAGGCAGACATTCGCGTGTATGAGTGGGGCGAGCTGATCAAGCGCGCCAAGAACGGTGAGCACGACCTGGTGTTCATGGGCTGGGCCGGAGACAACGGCGACCCGGACAACTTCCTTACGCCCAACCTGTCCTGCGCCGCGGCCAAATCCGGCGAAAACCAGGCCGGCTGGTGCAACCAGGCGTTCGATGGGTTGATCCGCGAAGCACGCGCCATCAGCGATACGACCCGCCGTGCCGAGCTCTATCGCCAGGCGCTGGCGATCTTTCACGAGCAGGCGCCGTGGATTCCCCTCGCGCACCCCAAGCAGTTCGCCGCCGTGCGCAAAGGTGTGGAAGGGTTCCAGCTGAACCCGATGGGATCGAACAATTTCGCGCGGGTGAGACTGGCGAAATAGACGGGCTTGGCACCTGTGGGGGCGAATTCATTCGCTATGTCTGCGTTAGCTGTTGCGAGCGATTGACCTTCTGGCCAAGTGCCTTGTAGGAGCTGGCCTGCCAGCGAAACGCTGCCATTCGCTGGCAAGCCAGCTCCTACGGGCAATGCAGCTACCTACAACACGTCATGCAGACATAGCCAATTCATTCGCCAAGCGGGCCGAAGGTCCGCCCCTCAGCCCAACCCGAACGGATCGTCGATGGACCGGCTCGGCTGGGTAAACCAGCGTGGCCCTTCGGCGGTCATGTAGAAGTGGTCCTCCAGGCGAATGCCGAACTCGCCCGGCACACAGATCATCGGCTCATTGGAGAAACACATGCCTTCGGCCAGCGGCGTTTCGTCGCCGCGCACCAGGTAAGGCCCTTCGTGAATATCCAGGCCGATGCCGTGGCCGGTACGGTGCGGCAAGCCCGGCAACTGGTAGTCCGGGCCCAAGCCGCCGGCCTCCAGGCAACGACGTGCGGCCGAGTCCACCGAGCCGCACGGCGCCCCAAGACAAGCAGCGTCGAAGGCCGCCTGCTGAGCGGCTTTTTCCAGATTCCAGAAGGTCCGCTGGCGGTCGCTCGGGGAGCCGAATACATAGCTGCGGGTGATATCGGACTGATAGCCGTGGAGCTGGCAGCCGGTGTCGATCAGCACCATGTCGCCGTCTTTCAGGACCTGCGCGTGCTTCACCCCGTGAGGGAAGGCACTGGCCTCACCGAACAGCACGATGCAGAAGGTCGAACCCGGCGCGCCCACCTTGCGGTGCGCCTGGTGGATGAACTCGGCGACCTCAAGGGTGCTGATGCCTTCACGCAGGATGCTGGCGGCGGCCTTGTGCACTTCAAGGGTCATGTCCTTGGCACGCTGCATCAGCGCCAGTTCGGTGGCGGACTTGTGGAAGCGGCAGGGGTTGATGACGCAGGCCGCATCGACGAATTCGAAGCCCGAATCGAGACGGCGGATACCGTCGTACATGAAGAAGGCCAGCGATGGGCACAGGCCCACCTTGGAGTCGGTGGCGATGCCCATCCCGGCCAGCATTCCCACCAACAGGCGATAAGGGCTTTCGTGTTCCTGCCAGGTGTGGATAACCCCGTCCACCTCGCGGAAGTCGCGGATGGTGCCTTCCTCGAACGCCGGGGCGATGTAGGCCAGTGCGCCGTTGGCGGGCAACACCGCGCCGACCATGCGTTCGCTCGGGCTCCATTTCACCCCGGTGAAGTAGCGCAAGTTGCTGCCGGCGTTCAGGTAGATGGCCGCGATACCCTGCTCGCGCATCAGGCACTGGGCCTTGGCAATGCGCGCCTGGTACTCACCGAGGCCAATGGGCTCCATGCCCTCGGTCATGATCGCCAGGCTGGCCAGGGCCTGTTCCGGAGTCTTGCCACCCACACCCACTGTCATCGTGTTCTCCCGAGTGATGTTGCCGTGCGCCGAATTTAAGTCTCACTTAAATAACCGTCAACGCAATTTTTCAGTCCCACTTAATTTCAATAAGGCGACAAGCCTTTTCTACAATGCGCCGCCCGTTATACTGGCGCCCTTCAGAACAAGAGCCACGCCAATGACCGTAGAACAGATCGGCGAACGGTTGCGCCGCTATCGCCGCGCCGCCAACAAGACCCTGAACCAAGTCGCCGCCGAATCGGGCCTTACGGCCAGTTTCCTGTCACAGGCCGAGCGCAACCTCACCGGCGTGTCCATCTCATCCCTGGCGAACATCGCCAAATCCCTGGGCATTCCGCTCAACGCCCTGTTCGACCAACCCACCCAGCACCAGCCCGACTCCCACCAGGGCCAGCGCGTGCGCTACACCATCGGCGGCCAGCCGCTGGCCTACGAGCGCCTGTCCAGCAACTTCCCGGGCAACCTGATCAACGCCGTGAAGATGAGCATGCCGGTGGGCTACCAGTCCGAGCTGATTTCCCACGAGGGCGCTGAGTTCGCCTACGTGCTGTCGGGGCAGATCGCCTACACCATCGAAGGTCGCAACTACCCCCTCGGCCCTGGGGATTCGGTGCATTTCGACGCCGCCAAGCCGCATTTCCTCGCCAATGCCGGCGAAGAAGTGGCCGAGGTGCTGACCGTGACCACCATGGGCCTGTTCGACGACCACCCCACGCCCTGACCAGCCAGTTCCAGATGTAAGCGCCACTGAATTTAAGTTGACCTTAATTTCAGCATCACTTAAGTTCGGCCTCGGCCGGCGCAGGCGCAAGCATCCCTTTCCCCTCCGCCGCCATCGCCCACCCGGGGATGCCGGCATCCGGCCCCTGGCTCGCGAATGACGGGCAACCTGCGGCCCACGAAGCCGCAGGGTCAGGTGCAACGGACACCGAAGGCTTCGACCACCTGATACGCCGCCCTCAGAACAACAACAACGAGGTTCGCATGCGTCAGAAAACCACGCTCAAGTCCATGCTCGCCGCCGGCCTGATCCTCGGCTCCGGCTTCACCCACGCCGCCAGCAACCTGGTCTTCTGCTCCGAAGGCAGCCCCGCCGGCTTCGACCCGGGCCAGTACACCACCGGCACCGACTTCGACGCGACCTCCGAAACCCTCTTCAACCGCCTCGCCCAGTTCCAACGCGGCAGCACCCAGGTCGAACCTGCCCTGGCCAGCAGTTGGGATATCAGCGAAGACGGCAAGCGCTACGTCTTCCATCTGCGCCCCGGTGTGAAGTTCCACACCACCGGTTATTTCAAGCCGACCCGCGAGCTCAACGCCGACGACGTGGTCTTCACCTTCCAGCGCATGCTCGACAGGGAGCATCCGTTCCGCAAGGCCTACCCCACCGAGTTCCCTTACTTCACCGACATGGGCCTGGACAAGAACATCGCCAAGGTAGAGAAGATCGACGACATGACCGTCGCCTTCACCCTGAACGAGGTGGACGCCGCCTTCATCCAGAACCTGGCGATGAACTTCGCTGCGATTCAGTCCGCCGAGTACGCCGACCAGTTGCTGAGGGCCGGCAAGGCCGCCGACATCAACCAGAAGCCCATCGGCACTGGCCCCTTCGTGCTCAAGCGCTACCAGAAGGACGCGCAGATCCGCTTCACCGGTAACAAGGACTACTGGAAACCCGAGGACGTGAAGATCGACAACCTGATCTTCGCCATCAACACCGATGCCTCCGTGCGCACCCAGAAGCTCAAGGCCGGCGAATGCCAGGTCACCCTCAACCCGCGCCCGGCCGACATCGAGGCCCTGAAGAAGGACCCGAACCTGCAGGTGCCGAGCGAGCCTGGCTTCAACCTCGGCTACATCGCCTACAACGTCACCCGCGCCCCCTTCGACAAGCTCGAAGTGCGCCAGGCGCTGGACATGGCGGTGAACAAGCAAGCCATCATCGACGCCGTCTACCAGGGCGCCGGCCAGCTCGCCGTGAACGGCATGCCGCCGACCCAATGGTCCTACGACGAAACCATCAAGGACCGCGACTTCAACCCGGAGAAGGCCAAGGAACTGCTGAAAGCCGCCGGCGTGAAGGAAGGCACCGAGATCACCCTCTGGGCGATGCCGGTGCAGCGCCCCTACAACCCCAACGCCAAACTGATGGCCGAAATGCTCCAGGCCGACTGGGCCAAGGTAGGCATCAAGGCGCGTATCGTCAGCTACGAGTGGGGCGAGTACATCAAGCGTGCCCACAATGGTGAACACGACGCCATGCTGATCGGCTGGACCGGCGACAACGGTGACCCGGACAACTGGCTGGGCACCCTCTACGGCTGCGACTCCGTAGACGGCAACAACTTCTCCAAATGGTGCGACGCCCGCTACGACAAGCTGGTGAAGGCCGCCAAGGCCACCGCCGACGTCGAGAAGCGTACGGAGCTGTACAAGCAGGCCCAGCACGTCCTGCAACAGCAGGTACCGATCACCCCGATCGCCCACTCCACGGTCTACCAGCCGATGCGCGCCAGCGTGAAGGACTTCCTGATCAGCCCCTTCGGACGCAACAGCTTCTATGGCGTCTCCAACGGACGCTGAGTGAACGAGGCCGGGCAACCGGCCTTGTCCGCCCCCTTCGAGCCACCGACAGAGTGGCCGAGGCCAATCTCACCTGCCAGAACGCGAGCAAGGCTCCGTCCCGACACCTTCGGGCCGGCGCCTTTACCCATGCAGCCTAAACTGCTGGGAACGGTCAGCACGCTGACCGGCCTTACAAAGATGAGGAGTGATTCGCCCAAATGCTGAGTTTCATCGCACGCCGACTGGGGCTTCTGATCCCCACCTTCTTCGGCGTCACCCTGCTCACCTTCGCCCTGATTCGCCTGATCCCCGGCGACCCGGTGGAAGTGATGATGGGTGAACGCCGGGTCGACCCGGAAATGCACGCCCAGGCCATGGAACGCCTCGGTCTCAACAAACCGCTGCCGGAACAGTACCTGGATTACATCGGCAAGCTGGCACAGGGCGATCTGGGCGAGTCACTGCGCACCCGCGAAGGCGTCTGGCACGAATTCCTCACCCTGTTCCCGGCCACCCTGGAACTGTCCATCGCGGCACTGATCTTCGCGGGCACCCTTGGCGTGCTGGCCGGCGTGATCGCCGCACTCAAGCGCGGTTCCCTGTTCGACCACGGGGTGATGGGCATCTCGCTGGCGGGCTACTCCATGCCGATTTTCTGGTGGGGCCTGCTGCTGATCATGTTCTTCTCCGTCTGGCTGGGCTGGACGCCGGTGTCGGGGCGGATCGACCTGCTCTACGACATCGAACCGAAAACCGGCTTCATGCTCATCGACACGCTGCTTTCCGAAGAAGAAGGCGCCTTCGTCGATGCCCTGCGCCACCTGATCCTGCCGGCTATCGTGCTGGGCACCATCCCGCTGGCGGTGATCGCCCGCATGACCCGCTCGGCGATGCTCGAAGTCCTCCGCGAAGACTATGTCCGTACCGCCCGCGCCAAGGGCCTGTCGCCCGCTCGCGTGGTCTTCGTCCATGGCCTGCGCAACGCGCTGGTCCCGGTCCTCACCGTGTTCGGCCTGCAGATCGGCACCCTGCTCGCCGGCGCCGTGCTGACCGAAACCATCTTCTCCTGGCCCGGTATCGGCAAATGGCTGATCGAGGCCATTGGCGCTCGTGATTATCCAGTGGTGCAGAACGGCATCCTGCTGATCGCCTGCCTGGTGATCCTGGTGAACTTCGTCGTGGACATCCTCTACGGCCTGGTCAACCCACGCATTCGCCATCAGCGATAAGGAGACCTGACGTGACCACCCTGCAACCCCAGGTCGATCCAAGCATCCTTTACCCCTCCCCGCTGAAGGAGTTCTGGAAGGCCTTTTCCCACAACAAGGGCGCCGTCGGCGGCCTTGCCTTCATGATCCTGATCGTGTTCTGCGCCCTCTTCGCCCCGTGGGTCGCGCCCCATGATCCGAGCGAGCAGTTCCGCGACTTCCTGCTGACCCCGCCGGTCTGGCTGGAAGGCGGCCAGGCGCAGTTCCTGCTCGGCACCGATGAACTCGGCCGCGACCTGCTCTCGCGCCTGATCTTTGGGGCCCGTCTGTCCCTGCTGATCGGCCTGGCCTCGGTGGTGATGTCGCTGATCCCGGGCATCCTCCTCGGCCTGGTGGCGGGTTTCTTCCCGCACCTGCTGGGGCCCTCGATCATGCGCCTGATGGACATCATGCTGGCCCTGCCCTCGCTGCTGCTGGCGGTGGCCATCGTCGCTATCCTCGGCCCGGGCCTGATCAACACCGTGATCGCCATCGCCATCGTCTCCCTGCCTTCCTATGTGCGCCTGACCCGCGCCTCGGTGATGGGCGAGCTGAACCGCGACTACGTTACCGCCTCGCGCCTGGCCGGCGCCGGCCTGCTGCGCCTGATGTTCGTCACCGTGCTGCCCAACTGCATGGCACCGCTGATCGTGCAGGCCACCCTGAGCTTCTCCTCGGCCATCCTCGACGCCGCCGCCCTGGGCTTCCTCGGCCTCGGCGTGCAGCCGCCCACGCCCGAGTGGGGCACCATGCTGGCCTCCGCGCGCGACTACATCGAACGCGCCTGGTGGGTGGTCTCGCTGCCCGGCCTGACCATCCTGCTCAGCGTGCTGGCAATCAACCTGATGGGCGACGGCCTGCGCGATGCGCTGGACCCGAAACTCAAGAATGCAGTCTGAGGAGCTCGTCATGACAACTTCAGTTCCGCGCCGGCTCCCCGTAGGAGCCAGCTTGCTGGCGAACCTGCTTCCCCCCTTCGCGAGCAAGCTCGCTCCTACAACGTCGCGCTCCAGCGTTGCGCATCGCCCGGAGGCCACCGCATGAGCCTCCTCGAAATCAAGAACCTCAGCGTGCGCTTCGGCGACGCCAATGCCGTACCGGTGGTGGACGGCCTCGACATCGCCGTGAACAAGGGCGAAGTGCTGGCCATCGTCGGCGAGTCCGGCTCCGGCAAGTCGGTGACCATGATGGCCCTGATGGGGCTGATCGACGCCCCCGGCCGCGTCACCGCCGACAGCCTGCTCTTCGACGGCCACGACATGCTCAAGCTCAAGGGCAAGCAGCGCCGGCACATCGTGGGCAAGGACCTGGCGATGGTCTTCCAGGACCCGATGACCGCCCTCAACCCCAGCTACACCGTGGGCTTCCAGATCGAGGAAGTGCTGCACCAGCACATGGGGCTCAAGGGCAAGGCCGCGCGCCAGCGCGCCCTCGAACTCCTGGAACGGGTGGAAATCCCCGGCGCCGCCAGCCGTCTCGACGCTTACCCCCACCAGCTGTCCGGGGGCATGAGCCAGCGCGTGGCGATTGCCATGGCCATCGCCGCCGAACCCAAGCTGCTGATCGCCGACGAACCCACCACCGCCCTGGACGTGACCATCCAGGCGCAGATCATGGACCTCTTGCTGGACCTGCAGCGCGACCAGGGCATGGCCCTGGTGCTGATCACCCATGACCTGGCCGTGGTGGCCGAAACCGCCGACCGCGTCTGCGTGATGTACGCCGGCCAGGCGGTGGAGGTCGGTGAAGTGCCACGCCTGTTCAATGCGCCGACCCACCCCTACACCGAAGCCCTGCTCAAGGCGATCCCCGAACACAGCCTCGGAGCGCGTCGCCTGTCGACGCTGCCCGGTATCGTCCCCGGCCGCTACGACCGGCCGCACGGTTGCCTGCTGTCGCCGCGCTGCCCTTATGGCCAGTCCAACTGCGTGGCCCAGCGTCCGACCCTGGACCCGCATGCCCATGGCGCCGTGCGCTGCTTCTACCCCCTTAACCTGATCGAGGTGGCGCGATGAGTGCTGTATTGACCGCCCGCGAACTGACCCGCCACTACGAAGTCTCCCGTGGCCTGTTCAAGCCCAGCGCCCTGGTGCGCGCCCTGAACGGTGTGTCTTTCGAACTGGAGGCCGGCCGCACCCTGGCCGTGGTCGGCGAGTCTGGCTGCGGCAAGTCCACGCTGGCCCGTGCCCTGACGCTGATCGAGGCGCCCTCCTCCGGCTCGCTGCAGATCGCCGGCCGCGAAGTCGCAGGCGCCAGCAAGGACGAACGCAAGCAACTGCGCCGCGACGTGCAGATGGTTTTCCAGAACCCCTACGCCTCGCTCAACCCTCGGCAGAAAGTCGGCGACCAACTGGCCGAGCCGTTGCTGATCAACTCCAGCCTGTCCCGCGTCGAACGCCGCGAGCAGGTGCAGGCGATGATGCAGCAGGTGGGCCTGCGCCCTGAGCACTACCAGCGCTATCCGCACATGTTCTCCGGTGGCCAGCGCCAGCGCATCGCACTGGCCCGGGCCATGATGCTCAACCCCAAGGTGCTGGTGGCGGACGAGCCAACCTCGGCGCTCGACGTGTCGATCCAGGCCCAAGTGCTCAATCTCTTCATGGACCTGCAGGAGCGCTACAACACCGGCTACGTATTCATCTCCCACAACCTCGCGGTGGTGCGCCACGTCGCCAACGACGTCCTGGTGATGTACCTCGGCCGTCCGGTCGAGATGGGCCCCAGCGAGCTGATCTACGAGCGTCCGTTGCACCCTTACACCAAGGCCCTGCTCTCGGCCACGCCGGCGATTCATCCAGACCCGAGCAAGCCGAAGATCAAGATCGCCGGCGAACTGCCCAACCCGCTCGACCCGCCGCCCGGCTGCGCCTTCCACAAGCGCTGCCCCTACGCGACCGAGCGCTGCAAGGTTGAAGAACCCGGGCTGCGCCTGATCGATGCGCGCCAGGTGGCCTGTCACAACGTGGAGAGCATTAACGGTTGAGGGGTTGACCGGGACACCCTTGTAGGGGCGAATGCGTTGGCTATGTCTGCATGACGTGTTGTAGGCAGCTGCATTGCCCGTAGGAGCTGGCTTGCCAGCGAATGGCGGCGTTTAGCTGGCAAGCC